>JABMQM010000003.1 GCA_013203195.1 Desulfobacteraceae bacterium
CACAAATTCAGAACTCCTGCCCTGTATACGTAATTTCAACGTGATATGAAGGCTTAGTCGTAATTTCACATGCAACAATTTGAACATCGAACATCGAACGTTCAACGTCGAACGTCGAATGTGGAAGGCGCTTCGCTTTGTCTTTATTATAAATGGTAGAATGCATTATTCGATGTTCAACGTTCGATGTTCGACGTTCATCTTTTATATGCTCTCAAGGTGTTGATTCTTCATTAAAACATGTTGAATCTGAACTTGCGCCAGGTCAGGAACCCTGAATTTACTATATCGCCCAAGGAAGCCAAACCATGAGCAACTCTAAACAGACAAAGGCCTTGTTGGTTCATTCGCCTGTAACAGGCCTGTCTATTCCTCCATGGGCTCCGGCTCAAACAGCCATGCATCTGGCTGGTTCAGGCGTCTGTTTCGAGCAGTACGATGCCAACCTGGACTTTTTTCTTAACCACCTTTTAACTTCAAAACGCCTGGCAGAACTTGTCAATGTCATTAAAAAAAGAGCCGAGCAGGGCACATTTAAAAAGGCCGAACCTTATGCTGCCTCCTTAGCGGACGATTTGGCGGCAAACCCCGACAAATGGAACCGCAAAATTGACAACATCGGCAACAGTTTTAAACTTCTTAAAACAGAGGCTTTCTTCCGTCCGGAACCTTTTCTCGCAGCCCTTAAAAATATAGACGATTTGCTGGATCTGGCCTCTTGCGCTTTTTATCCATCCCGAATTCAAAGGCGCTGCTTTACCAATCCTGCTATCAAGGATTGGCCTGCGGTCAACGCATTTGTGGAAGATCGGGAGGCCAACCCCTTTCTTTTTTTATGCCATGACGGACTGGCAACCCGACTTGAAAGCCCGAAATTAGATCTAGTAATTTTGTTTATATCCGCACCAGACCAACTGATGGCTGCCCTGACCATGGCCCACTTTAGCAAAAAGCTGAGACCGGACCTGCACATTGCCCTGATGGGAGACCAGTTAACGGCCGATGTTGAGCAGTACGGCCACACCTTGCTCCCCGAAACCGACCCAAAGCCATTGCGGCACCTTATGGGCGCCTTGAGGGAGTCTGCTGCCGTGGAAGATGCTGCTGTACCTGATTATAGGGGCCTGCCCCTTAAAGAATATCTGGCGCCGGCGCTGGTACTGCCGCTGCGCATACATGCTGATCCCGATTCTGATTTAATCCCGCCGACGCTCTTTTCCCATTTGTCGAAGATCTGCCAACAAACTTACAATGCACAAGGATTTTTCTGCATTGACGGCCATGTTAAATCGAACTTTATTGAGAAACTCGCCCATGAGGCAACCGGAAAAGAACCATCTTTTTGTATGAACCTGCCGTGTGCCTTGGAGGAATCTCTCGACAGAGAGGCTTTGACCGCAACATACCAGGCCGGTGTCAAGTTAGTGCAATGGAGCAATCCCGCCGGCAATCTCAAAGCTCTTACACAAATTCTTTGGGACGTTTCCAAGGCTGGAATTTGGAATCATGTTATAATGCCGGCGGGAGCGGAAAGCAGTTCGGACCAGGAGCTGGCGCGTTTTATGGCAACCAATCCAAATATTGTGCATTCCTTGATTCGCCGACAGCCGTCTGCATCTTTTTTTGCAGGCCCGGACAAACTTTCCCCGGCATCAACGGTCTACACCCAAGTCGCCCGGTTGCCCGGCCGCCCCTTCTGGCACAGCCTGGACGATGCGGTCTATCTATTACTTTATCTCAACAGATACGACCCCAAAACAATCATGCGCTGGCGAGTACGGGATGACGGATTATCGGTCTATTCATTGGGAAGTAATATTTCTTACCATTTCGTAGAACCCCAACAACTGCCGCCGGGATATCTGGATGAAATTTGCCGCATGGTGGAAGCCGGAGGTTCGGTGGATATAACCTTGGTCCGGTATAACATCGAGCGCGCTTTTTTGATCGGCTATGCTCTGGATCAAGGCGTTATCGTAGGAAATTCCACCCTCAAGCGGCCTCGCAAAGAATACGTGGATGCTGTCAACCAGCAGGCCGGCCTGGATCTCGGCAATTACCTGGAGCGCGGCTATACTTCGGTACGACCCGAATACCGGGGCATGGGTATCGGTGCCAAGCTTCTGGAAGGCCTGACTGCACGGGTCGGCGACCTGAAACTTTTCTCAGTCATCAGCGCGGACAATGTCGCCGCCCGGAAGATGGCCTTGCGCAATCAGACCCAACAGGTGGCATCCTTTTACAGCAGCCGCTTGGATAAGGAAGTGGGTGTCTGGATACCGGTCTGGATGCTAAAGGATTGACCGGGGCACTATTTTAAATAATATGGCGAGTTACTATTATGAACATTGGAATCGTTACGGTTAAAGATAATAACTATCATCCCAACCAGCGCCTGATTGAGGCGGCCGCCCAACAGGGTCACAGGGCCACCCTTATTCATCCTTACCGGGTATGGCCCTGCCTCGAGGGGGGCAAGCCTTACCTGATCGATCATCATAAGATGCAGCACTCTAACGTTGTGCTGCCCCGCCAAGGTGCCACTGTGGGAGACTCCAGCTTGAACCTGATCCGTCAATTCAGCCTTATGGGAATTCCTGTGGTCAATGATTTTGATGCCATCCGCCTGGCCAGGAACAAGTTTCTCACTTTGATGAGTCTGGCCGCAGTTCATATCCCGATACCTGATTCCGTCTTTGTTAATTCGAGCGAAGGATTTCATAACGCCCTTGAGCGTTTGGGCGGCTTCCCGGTAGTGGTCAAGCAGGTCAGCAGCCGTAAGGGGCAAGGGGTCATCTTGGTGGATACCCAACAAAAAGTCCTATCGATGATCCGAGACTATCTTATCAAACGCGACGGTCTATTGATACAGCATTTTATTCAACCTGCAGGGCGTCGGGACATGCGAGTTTTGATTGTAGGTGGAAAAGTCCTGGGAGCTGTTGAATTAAAGCCTAGGAAAGGAGATTTTAGAGCCAACTTTCATCTGAGTGGAGCAAGCCGCTCCATAAACATTTCACCCGAACTACAAGATATAGCCCTTAGATCAGCCGACGCAGTCGGCCTTGAAATTGCAGGGGTGGATATTATTTTGGATCAAAATAGACGCTTCAACGTCATTGAGGTCAATTACTCTCCCGGATTCCGGGGGTTTGAAGCCGCTACAGGGATAGATGTCGCGGGCGGCATCATAAATTATGTGGCCGGTACCTACGGTTGATATCCAGGAGATTTTCATGCGCATATCGGATCTAAAGTTCAACCGAGACGGCCAGCTGGCTCGTACAACAGCGACCGTTCAATGGGAGGATTGTGATCGTCCGGAGTGCAATGTCTATATCGAAACGGAAAAAGCGTTTGCAGATGATTTAACGCTAAACCCACATGCCTTTCTGGTGGGCTGCATTATCCCGGCCATGCACTTTGGCGAGAAAAGAATATTGCTGGATGCTGAAATATGTCCAATGTTACGGGAAGGCCTTATAACAGTGATGGCCTTGATGAAAGAGTGGTCACAGGGCACCTACCGCCCTTTGAATATAGAGGCCCGGACCAGTTCCACTGTTCACAGCCTGAACAATCACCGCCGGGCAGGACTGTTTTTATCCGGCGGAATGGATTCTTTGGCCGCCTTGCGAGTCAATAAAAATAATTTTCCGGAAAAGCACCCTGGATCCATAAAAGACTGTCTGCTTGTCCATGGTTTTGATATCGGCGGTGTCATCGAAAGAGGCATGAAATATCATGTGTTCGATCGCGCCAAGGCAGCGCTTTTGGAAGTGGCCAACGATGCGAATGTCACCCTAATCCCGGTATATACCAATATCAGACATTTGTGTGATGAAAGGCAACTTTGGCTGGACAAATTTTTTGGAGCCGTTCTGGCGGCAGTGGGTCATGCCTTTGCATCCAGGCTTAACCTGGCATACATTGCATCATCATATGATATCCCTAATTTGGCTCCCTGCGGCTCGCATCCTCTTTTGGATTCCGAGTACTCAAGTTATGACCTGCGAATCATTCACAGAGATCTTTCCCTGTCCAGGCTGGAAAAGCTCAAAATCGTGGCCGGCTGGGATGTCGCCTTGCAGAATTTCAGGGTGTGTCTGGCCAATGTCCCCGACCGGTTAAACTGCGGCAAATGCGAAAAATGTATTCGAACCATGACCGAACTCGTGGCCATCGGAGCGCTCGACAAAACCAAGGCCTTTGTAGAGAATGATGTTACACCCGCACAACTGTCACAATTTGACATCACCATCCGGCACCGAGATCCCTTTTACCGAGCGATGATGGCTCCCCTGCAAAAACGCGGCCGCCACGACCTTGTAAAAACTATCGAAAAAATGCTGGCCGGGCATGTTTTTTGATTTTTTTTTCAAGATAAAAATAATTTTAGACGGCTAAATATCACGGCTTCAAAATAGTTGTGATACTCTCCTGAAAATTTGAAAATTGTCCTTGCCAAAAAGCGAGTTGTCAAGTATAGTTAATTATCATAATTGTTAAATAGGTATACTTTGTGAGGCACTTTCAATTAAGAGATATTGAAAAACTGTATTTTAGTTATGAGGATATCGCTCGCGCGCTGGGCATCTCGCAAAATTCAGCCAAAGTAACGGCTCATCGCTATGTTAAACAGGGGATGCTAGTCCGTATAAAACGAAATATCTACATTCTTAAAGAGAGATGGACGAGTCTTGACCGTGAACAGAAATTTATCATCGCTAATATTTTGCAAGTGCCATCCTACATCTCTCTTACGACAGCTCTGGATTACTATGAAATAACTACTCAAATGCAGCGTGACTTCATCGAATCCGTCGCTGTTAAACGTACAACAAGAAAAGAGATCGAGCAAACCGTTTTCAACTATACCAAAATCAGCACTGACGTGTATCGCGGATTTTTGAAAAACCGGGGGGTCTTTATTGCCGAACCTGAAAAGGCTTTTCTGGATGCCGTCTATTTAATGACGTTGGGACGATATAATTTGGATATGCCCTCTATTGATTTTAACAAATTTGATGTGGAAAAGATCGAGCACATGGCAAAGTCCTTTCCCTTAAAAACCCAAAAATTTATAGACAAAAATGAATATTTTCGAAAAGCATGAAATTTTTGAAATCGAGGTCCTGGAAAAGCTGAAAAACGCACGCCTGCTTGACTCCCTCGTTTTCGGAGGCGGTACCATGCTCCGGCTCTGCCACGAACTCAAACGCTATTCGGTCGACCTGGATTTCTGGCGCATTAAAGACATGGCTGAAAACATACTTTTCGAAAAGATGCTTGATGTTCTGCAACAGAGTTATGACGTCACGGATGCGCAAATGAAACATTTCACGATTTTGCTCGAAATCCGTTCAGGGAGTTTTCCAAAGCGACTCAAAATTGAAATCAGAAAAGAAATTAGCGATTGGGATTTCCAGGAAAAGATTGCCTACTCAAAGTTCAGTACCAAACAGGTTGTTTTAAAAGCGCATACCCTGGAACAAACCATGAAAAATAAAATCGCTGCATTGCTGGAAAGAAGTGAGGTCCGGGACGGGTTTGATATTGAATTCCTTTTGCGGCAGGGTACTCCGTTGCCGAACCTTTCTAACGCGGATAAGTCGAAAATAACTGCCAGATTGGACGTTTTCAAAGAGAATGACTTTAAAGTAAAACTCGGTTCTGTTTTAGAAAGCGATATTCGAGCCTATTACATTGATAACCAATTCAGCTATCTCAGACAGAAACTTAAACCAGAGGGATGGAGGAGCGAATAGGCTCAAATGTCTCAAATTAATGCCATCTGCTGAGGTCTTACCACTTCCAGGCGGTCCACGTTGCGAAATCCTCTGGGCAGCTTGCGTCCCCGGCGGCCCCGTTCACCCCTGAATTGTTCGAGATTGCCGGGTTTCAGTGTCAGGTGGCGTTTCCCGGCGTGGATGATAAGTTGGCTATCTGCCGGTAAAACAGCAAGCTCGGCCACAAATTCTTCTCTTAAAGCAACGCGTGACGGAGGTATCTGCATAATCTTGTTGCCTTTTCCCCGCGCCAGCAATGGAAGATGCTTGACCGCAAATACCAGCATCCGGCCTTCATTGCTGATGGCAACCAGAAGATCAGTATCGATATTATCTATCGGTTGCGGTACAAACGGCTGCGACCCCGCGGGTAAGGTTAATAAAGCTTTGCCGTTTCTGTTTTTGGTGTACAACTCAGCCAGTTTGCCGACAAATCCGTAACCCGCATCACTTGCCAGCAGCAACAGCCGGTCAGGTGCTCCCATAAGAACTGTCACAAAGGCCGCATCCGGCGGCGGATTTAAGCGGCCGCTCAACGGTTCACCCTGACCTCTGGCCGACGCCAGGCCAAGCACGGGAATCGAATAGCTCCTGCCGGTAGAGTCCAAAAAGGCCGCAAGCTGGTTGCTGCGGCCCAGGGCCGCTGCCTGGAATTGGTCGCCTGATTTGTAATTCAGATTAGCCGGGTCCACATCATGCCCCTTGGCAGCCCGAACCCAGCCGTTGCTGGACAAAACTACGGTGACCGGCTCCACCGGCACGATATCCTCCTGAGAAAGAGCCTGGGCCTCTTTGCGCTCAACGATGGGAGAGCGTCTTTGGTCGCCGTATTTTTCGGCATCTGCAATCAGTTCCTTGCGTATAAGTGTTGTTAAGCGGGCATTTGAACCTAAGATTTTTTTCAGCTCATCCCGTTCGCGAGCCAAGTCATCCTGCTCGGACTTAATTTTTATTTCCTCTAATTTGGCCAGATGGCGAAGTTTCAGATCAAGAATGGCCTCGGCCTGTTCATCGCTGAGGTTAAAGCGCTGGATCAATATTGGTTTGGGGTGCTCTTGGCTGCGGATGATTTCAATCACCTCGTCGAGATTGAGGTAAGCGATGAGTAAGCCTTCCAGTAAATGCAGACGGCTCTCTACTTTGTCCAGTCGATGCTGCAGGCGCCGGCGGACCGTATCTTTTCTATAAGCCAGCCACTCTCTAAGTAAAGCCGCCAACCCCTTGACTTGGGGACGGCCGTTGGTGCCGATGACGTTCATGTTCACCCGCAAAGTGCGTTCAAGATCTGTGGTGGCAAACAAATGCGCCATCAGCGCGTCGAAATCGATCCGGTTGGAGCGCGGCACGATGACAAGACGGGTGGGATCTTCGTGATCGGATTCATCGCGCAGGTCTATGACCATGGGCAGTTTTTTCGCGTTCATTTGTGCGGCAATTTGCTCCATAATCTTGGAGCCGGACACCTGGTATGGCAGCGCTGTAATAACGATTTCCCCGTTTTCTCTTTCAAAAACAGCCCGCATTCTCAGTCTGCCGTTGCCCGTGCGATAAATCTCGTTAATTTCACTGCGCGGAGTAATGATTTCCGCGCGGGTGGGAAAATCCGGTCCCTGGATGTGGGCACACAGGTCCTCAATTTCTGCTTTGGGGTTTGTGAGCAGTTCGACGCAGGCGTTGACAACTTCAACCAGGTTGTGAGGCGGAATATCGGTCGCCATGCCGACGGCAATACCGGTGGTGCCGTTTAGCAGGATATTCGGCAGACGCGCAGGCAATATGGAAGGTTCATTAAGGGTGCCGTCAAAGTTAGGCAACCAGTCTACGGTCCCCAGGCCAAGTTCAGTCAATAATACCCCGGCATAGGCCGACAGCCGGGATTCGGTATACCGCATGGCCGCAAATGACTTGGGATCGTCCGAAGATCCCCAGTTGCCCTGTCCATCCAGCAAAGGGTAACGGTAGGCAAACGGCTGGGCCATTAAAACCATGGCTTCATAACAGGCCGAATCGCCGTGGGGGTGGAATTTGCCCAGTACATCACCCACGGTCCGCGCTGACTTTTTATACTTGGAACCCGCCTTTAACCCCAGCTCCGACATGGCGTAGACAATGCGCCGCTGCACCGGTTTTAAGCCGTCGCCGATATGGGGCAGAGCACGGTCTAAAATAACATACATGGCATATTCCAGGTAGGCCCGCTCCGAAAAGACCTCCAGAGGCAAATGCTCAACCCCTTCCAGGCTTAATGCTGTTGTTTCAGTCATTAGTTCCTTAGTTATAAATTTTGTGCTTTTTGTGGCAAAAATTTTTTATTACTTTATGTGGTGCCTTTTGGGAAAAGATGCTTGATGCTTGTTTCTGGATGCTGGCCTTTAAAAAGTGAAGTTATCCTTATTTTATCCAGCATCCAGCGTCCAGTATCCAGTATCTATTCGTTAGATGGCACAGGAAGTTAAATTAATAAAATGTCCTGTTTGGTTCCGGCTTGTCAGGGTTAAGGTTTTATACTCAGTTTACCTTTTTCTTCCAGCCATGTTCTGCGATCCGCGGCCCGCTTTTTAGCAAGCAGCATGTCCATCATGGACTCGGCCTTATCATCATGGTCGAGGGTAAGCCGCACCAGGCGCCGTGTATCCGGTGCCATGGTCGTCTCTCGCAGTTGCAAAGGATTCATTTCGCCCAGTCCTTTAAAACGCTGCACGTTAATTGCACCTTTTTTCTTTTTATTGTTTATCCGTTTTAAAATGCCCTGTTTTTCTTCTTCGTCCAGGGCATAATACACGTCTTTACCGGCATCAATGCGATACAGAGGCGGCATGGCGGCATAGATATGCCCGGCTTTTACCAGCGGGCGAAAATGGCGCATGAAAAGGGCGCAAATCAAGGTGGCTATATGCAATCCGTCAGAATCCGCGTCAGCTAAAATACAAATCTTGCCGTAACGCAAACCATCAAGGTTTTCAGACGCAGGATCGACACCGATTGCAACAGAAATGTCGTGGATTTCTTTGGAACTCAGTATCTCCGCAGAATCGACTTCCCAGGTATTTAAAATTTTCCCCCTCAGAGGCATAACCGCTTGAAATTGGCGGTCCCGGGCCTGTTTGGCAGATCCGCCGGCAGAGTCTCCTTCTACCAGAAACAGTTCGCTGCGCAGCGGTTCCATGCCCACGCAATCCGCCAGCTTGCCCGGCAAAGCCGGACCGTTGGTGATTTTTTTCCGGGCGACTTTTTTGCCGGCTCGCAAACGCCGCTGGGCGTTATTTATGGCCAGTGCGGCCAGTTTTTCACCGGCATTCGTGTGCTGATTCAGCCATAGGCTGAAAGCATCCTTGACTCCTCCGGAAACAAAGGCCGCGCATTGCCGGGATCCAAGACGCTCCTTGGTCTGTCCGGAGAACTGGGGATCCTGCATTCTCACGGACAACACATAACTGCAACGATCCCATATATCTTCCGGAGCGAGTTTGACTCCCCTGGGAATTAAATTACGGAAATCACAAAACTCACGGATGGACGTTAACAACCCGCTGCGGAAACCATTTACATGGGTGCCGCCCAGCGGCGTGTGGATCAGATTGACATAACTTTCCGTAACTGTATCGCCCCCTTCAGGCAGCCAGACAACAGCCCAGTTCGCTAATTCATGATTGCCGTTAATCTCGCCCATAAAAGGCTCTTGCGGCAGCATGGCAAACTCTTTAAGGCTGTCAATCAGATAATTTTTAAGGCCGTCTTCAAAGTACCAGTCCTCGGATTCTCCGGAGTTTTCGTCTTTAAAATAAACCCGCAGTCCCGGGCAGAGTACGGCTTTGGCCCGCAATACGCGTTTTAATCGGCGGGCGGAGAATCTGGGAGAATCGAAATACTTGGAATCCGGCCAAAAATGAACCGTTGTCCCTGTATTTCTAACACCAACAGTGCCCACTTCTACCAGTTCACGGCACTTATCACCGCTTGCAAAGCCGATCTCATATTTTTTTCCGTCTCTTTTTATTTCCACATCCAACCGGGTCGACAGTGCGTTTACCACCGACACTCCCACACCATGCAGCCCTCCGGAAAACTGATAATTTTTGTTGGAAAATTTTGCACCGGCATGCAGCCGAGTCATAATTACTTCAACACCGCTAACGCCTTCTTCTGGGTGGATATCAACCGGCATGCCTCTACCGTTATCACTCACTTTGCAAGAACCGTCTTTGTATAACGTTACGTTAATGCGGTCGGCAAAACCGGCAATGGCTTCATCCACACTGTTGTCGACAACTTCATGCCCGAGATGGTTGGGTCTAATCGTATCCGTGTACATTCCGGGTCTGCGCTTGACAGGGTCAAGGCCGCTTAGTACTTCAATCGATTCTGCCGTATAGTTGTTGTTCGTCATAGATAAACTTTTGCAATTTTAATGCAATTGGTTGAGAGTCAATTACCACCCCTAAAAGGGGCTTTTATATCTCTCACAGAGCTCACAGAGTTCACAGAGAAAGATATTTATCATTTTTCATTTGCCGCTGAGGCGCCCCGCTATGTCTAGCGGGAATAAAACCGGCAAAGGAAAAATAAACTCTGTGACCTCGAGCGAAGCGGGCGAGAGAACTCTAAATAAACTACGCTTCTCTATTGAAGCCAACTTACCAACATTGTTTTATATCACAAGGGAATGTGTTTTAAAAGAATTTTGTACACAATATGTGCTGTTTTGTATTATCTTCATTGTTTTTCGTGTTTTCGTGCTTTCGTGATGAATATTTTTTGGTGGGCTCCAAAAATTATGGAGAAGTTGCCGGAAACGGCGTTAATGGAGGGAAAGTTGTGCAGATTTTATTCCTCTTCCTTTTTCTTATCAGAAACAAACCCATAGATTCCTCTTTTTGAAGGCGCGGAAATCCATTGTTGCAAATAATCAATTTCGGGTGTTTGGGGTAGTTCCAGCGCCGCTAAATCCCGCGATTTTCTCAAAGATAAAAAAGCTTCTGAAATCGGTTTTAAGCGCTCACCTTTTATACCTTCCCTACGCAAACCTATCAAATTTAGCCGATAGTGGCGCACAGGCGTGCCGGCCACTAATGCAAACGGTAAAACATCTTTGCGAATCAATGTTCCCCCTGCAAGCATTGCCAAAGAACCAATTCTTACAAATTGATGGACCATTGCTCCCGCGCCGAAAAAAACTTTATCATCGACCTCTACAAACCCCCCTAAACCTGTGTAAGAAGCAAAAATACACCCATTCCCAATTACACAGTCATGTCCAACATGGATACAAGTCATAAAATAACAATTCGATCCAATCCGGGTTGACTCGCCTTCCCTGGTAGCTCTGTGGATAGTGCATGATTCCCTGAAAACATTGTCATTACCTATTACTGTATACGTTTCTAAATTAATGTCAAAAGTGATGTCCTGGGGTAAGCCCCCAATGACGGCATAAGGATGCACGACATTATTCGATCCCATTTTCACATAACTTCGAATAAATGCATGGGAATCTATCAAACAATTATCTCCAATTTCCACATGATCTTCAATTACGGCATATGCTCCAATTTTAACATCTTTACCAATTTTGGCAGTCGAGGCGATCTCGGCGGTTGGGTGAATTTCCATTTTTACCTTTCCATAAAATGTTATCTAATTTTTTTGAGACAGGATCTACAGGATTCGCAGGATTTTTACTGATAACATATAATGGGGGATCGTTTTTATGCAAGCCACAATTTTGATGGCGTCGTAAAAAGTTGAAATTTCCTTTTTACGAACGTTTTAAATTTTAGATTTTAAGTCTAAGTATTTGTATATAATTGTAAAACAATAACCTAAAACCTAACACTTAAAACC
>JABMQM010000268.1 GCA_013203195.1 Desulfobacteraceae bacterium
GGGCTGGTCCGAGAGCTGGTGGTGCTTCCCATTCACTGAATCTTTCCAGGATCTCATTTCTACGTGAGATCTTGTCCGGCCAGGAATAAGAACTCACTGACGGCGTACTTATCGCCCAACCCGTACAGAGGTCATAAAGGACTTCAGGGATTTCGTACCGGTTGAAATAGAATATGTCATCTTGCGCCTTAATGATGTCGTGATTTACAAAAACATCCCCCAGATCACGCATTTTCCGGTAGAAAATGGCATGCTCATAGTTGGTCCAGTACCACATATGATCCTCGGCATAGGGAGCAACTTTTATGGCAATACCGGATAACATGTCAAAGCCTTTAAGGTCTTCATCATTGGTGATCAGCGCACGGTATTCGGCGAGAACCCGGTCGCGTTCTTTGATCACTTTTTCGCGAGGCCTGGTGATTGATTTGCCTAATTTTAATGTTTCAATATAGCGTTTGATGTTGGCCAGAGGAACATCCAGATTCTGATTCCACGTCGGTTCAAAATGGTACCAACCGATGCCGCAGGACATCTCAAACCAGGGATAGCGGGCGGCCTCAAATGTTTCCAGCCAGCGTTTCCCGTCCTCGGAATGGCCAATTTTTCCAGGCACTTCTTCCCAATGCTCGCAAGCCAAAACCCCATCTGCAAAACCTGA
This sequence comes from Desulfobacteraceae bacterium, assembly GCA_013203195.1. Lineage (GTDB taxonomy): Bacteria > Desulfobacterota > Desulfobacteria > Desulfobacterales > UBA11574 > Desulfatibia_A. The sequence goes on from JABMQM010000268.1 coordinate 662, forward strand.
ATCAAGTGCCATTTTCGCCAACTTTTGTAACTCCTCCGGCGGACGGAAGAGTTTAGAATCAAATCCGGCAACAGTTTTCCCTATGGCGCTGTCCGTAATGCCCGGAAAGAGTTTATGCATACTGTCAATATATGCGGCATCTGCGCCATAAGCAAGATTGAGAAGCTCAAAATGATGCTGCGCAGCTATGAGAAATAGGTCCCAAAACTTATCGTAATTTTTCAGTAATCTGTAACTCTCTCCATAGCCCCTGCCGCCGGTGATCGTTGATTCAGGCTCCATTTCCGGCAGATCAGCAAAATTTATTGATTCCATGTCTTGAACAGTCTCTTCAGCCCTTTTGCTCCAGCGATCAAAAATCTCATCCCAATTCTGATAATAGTAGCTGGCCCTTTGCTCAAAGATGGGAGCCCTTTTCTGCATTTCTTCCGGGTCAACTACCGGTTCCGGACTCAGATATAAATATCCGTTCAGGATGCGCTGATTAATGCCTCTTGCCGGTGGAACCATGTAAATTCTGTTATTGGATTGAGCCAGGGTAAGTCGCCACATTTCGGGAGAGTAAGCATCAAGAGGGCTTAGAGGATATGGGTTATGCAGGTTATCAAGAAACCAGAATCTTGAACTCTCGAATTCTATCTGTTGAGGATTGTCCTTTGAAAATACCTGATGAGTCGGGTACATCTCTCTCCAACCTTCAGTGCCGGCGATATCCGGCATTTCTCCTGGAATCGGGAAGCTTCTATTTTTTGACATGATCTTCCTCCTTATTTTAGATAGTTTTTATTGGGCTGTAAATGATCTGACTCCTAAAATTCATCCCTCGGAATATTTAACACCGATCCCCCCTTTCCCCTCTCGGCTTAATTTAAAATCCTAACCCCACTTTCTTTTATTTGGCGTTTCATTGATAACTTGCTTGCCATATCCCATCCATTCATCCCCTTTGATAAACAGCCAATCAAAAATGGATGTGCGCTTGTTCACGGCACGGACAAAATTGTGAATTATTCCTGGCGGCTTATTCCAGGGGCAGGCCCTTATGCAAACTGCGCACCCAGTCGTTCCAGAGCGGTACCACCACCTGAGGCATCTCTCCGTATCTACCGGCCATTTCAGGAGGCCTGTATTGTTGGATTTGTCGATAGGCTGATCAGTACGTTCACCTTTGGGTATGGCCTGCCCGGGGCAGTGTTTCGCGCATAGTCCGCATGTCTCACAGAAATGCTGGACACCTAAGTCAACCGGTTTATCCGGAACCAGTGGCAGATCGGTAAAAACCTTACACAGTCGTATCCTGGGGCCGTACTTCTCAGTAATCAGAATGCCGTTCCGGCCAAGCTCACCCAGTCCTGCATCCACGGCTAAGGGGATGTTCAAGGCCATATCGTTGCCGCTTGGAATGGCCTTGTAGCCCAGGAGACGGATGAATTCAGCCACCGAAGATGCCACAAAAGCCATTTTTGAATAACCCAGGTCTATGCTTGGGCAAACAGCCGGGGATCGCTTGACATCCTCATGCTCCATCTCAATGGCAATGACAGCAGCATATCGATATTCATCGGGGAGATCGACTGGATCACCCGGGGAGAACTCCGGAATCCATTTGGCATTATGCTCGCCCCAATGGGAATAGATCCAGAGAGGATTTACCTCACAGATGCCAACCAAACCGGCTCCAAACCATCTGGCGACCTTTTTCACCTTCTCTGTCATTTCCGATGCATCATTGGCAAGTATTCCATCTCCCGGTATTTCCCAGCGTCGGGACAAACTTTCTCGACTATATGCCGTCTTGCGGATGATTGTATCTATGGTCCGCGCAGCCAGGTTGAGAGCATAATCCTCTCGGGTGTGACCAGGGACGTTTTTCACGGACTTTGTTGTTAGTCCATGTTCGAGGGCCTTTGACAGACTTTGGATTTCACCTCGATCAGATCGTGAAAAGCCGTTGTTACGTTCATCAAAACGCCTGATCGGCCCGGTGATAAAACGTTTGTAAGTCGGTTCATGCTTTTTTCTCTTCATTTCTCACTTTTTCTCCTACAGAGAGGTGAAAGAATTTTCACCACATCTTCAGCCCTATCTAAAAGGATAGTATGCCCGTCGTTAAGTGAACCTGTTAAAGGGAATGGAGATAAACTTTATTTTTTTTATAAATTTCTATTGAAAAAATGTTCGTGTCAAGATAAAAAAACTTAATATCAATTAAGCTAATCTTAATATATGTTTGGAGGAAAATGATATGATCCTGAATATCAATCAGTTACGAGCTTTCTATTA
>JABMQM010000269.1 GCA_013203195.1 Desulfobacteraceae bacterium
AATCGAAAGGGGTCAATAAGCCGAGGCGAACCGATTAAGTGGCCCGGCCAATACTTGATTTGTCAAAATCGAAGGCAAGTGAAATTCCCCGCCCAAAAGGGCGGAGGTTTTAACATACGTCTGCGCCTCGCGTCGGGGAGCATTCCGGTCAAAACAATACGTGCCAGATTGAGCCTTTGAATTAAATAGCACAGACTTTGGATTGAAGATTCGGAACCCCAATCCGGTAGATTTTATGGCTTCGAATTTGCACCATGAAATGCAAGAATCGTGCGTAGGGTTAAAGGCGCACCTGACATGACCAGCGGGCGCGGTTTTTAGGCCGTCTGCTTCCAGGCGCAGGTTCAAATCTGTCTTGTTATGCGACTTTTTCTAATCTTTCAGCGAGCCAAATTTTTATGATGGATTGTCTGGGAACTCCGAGCCTTTTAGCTTCCTTGTCCAACCGATGAATCATCCAGATGGGAAAATCGACATTGACTCTTTTCTGTTCTTGTCCGGGCCTTCTTGCCTTTGATAAATCCAGAAACTGAGTAATATTTTCCCCTACATCAAATTTTTTATCTAAATCCTTAGCTTTCATATATTTCAATTTCCTCCATTCGGGATCGACGTACTGAAATAATCCTGACCTTCTCATTTCGGTAAGTAATGATGCTTGACCAATGTTTGTCTGAAATTTTACCGATTATTATGAACCTTGATTCGTCTATGGCCTTTAAAGGAATTTCGATGCGATCAGGATTCTCCCATAGATTTTGGGCTTCAACAAAGTCAATCCCATGCTTTTTCTTGTTGCTCTGACTTTTACGTTTATCGAATTCAAGTTCCATTATGGTATATATAATATATAAATATTATACCTATTGTCAATATCGATCCTCACATCCGTTTATCACTAAACAAAAAAACTATGGGTTACAAAGCATTTTCGGTTTTTCAAAACCTGACTTATCTTGCCATCCCCGGCAATTATCTATGACGATTAAATAATTGCCGGTATGTTTTTGATATCATATAATTTATCCTAATACAATTTGGGTTTTTGTTAATTCAGTCAAAAGCACGTCAGTGTTTTATACGTTGAACCTGTAACCGGGTGCTTCGCACACGGTTTGTTTGGCAAAAATGAAAGCCTCCGGCTCGCCCTTTCGAGTAATCTATGATAATATGATTCTGTTTAAACCCACTTTAGTTAGGCAACTTAAAGGCTCTCATCAATTTTTATTAAAATTTCAGATAATTCCCAAAGGAGGACACAATGAGCCAACGCGTAAAAGAGCTAACCGAACGATTTAAGACGTTTAATAATGAGGTAATCGGGTTCGTCGAGAATTGTTCCGACGATAAATGGCGCAAAATATGTTCAGGTGAAGGCTGGACGGTCGGTGTAGTAGCTCGCCATATCGCCGCAGGACACTATGGCGCATTAGGCCTGCTTAAGATGATCGTCTCCGGAGAAACATTGCCGGAGCTCACCACGGAGGCCGTAGATCAGGGAAATAAAAAGCATGCCAAAAAATATGCGGATTGCACCAAAGATGAAGTACTCGGTTTTTTGAACGAAAATGGTGAAGCTATCGCTGCTTACTTAGCCGGACTGGAGGACGAAGACCTTGACCGTTCTGCCCATCTCGCTCTAACCGGCGGTGATATTAGCACGCAACAATTCATCGAAAGCATTATTGTTCAATCAGGGAATGAGCATCTCAACAACATGAAAGCCGCCACCGGCGTGTAGAAGTAAACTCGGATTGGGATATGTTCTGGCAATGGTTGAACTCCGCTATCAATCGGAAAAAATAACGACATCTCTCTCCTTAATATTATAAATTTCTAACGGGTCAGCCGCGCATCCAAGCGTGATAACGCTCCACCCAGCTAAGGAGTTTTTCCGGTGCATTGGCTTTCTTCCATTGGCCGGCGGCAAATTTGTTGGCTTCCGCCAAGGTGGGATAGATATGAATGGTCCCCAGGATTTTATTCAAGCCCAACCCGTTTTTCATGGCTAAAATATATTCCGCGATGATGTCGCTGGCATGCGTCCCGACAATAGTAACACCCAAGATTTTATCGGTGCCGGGTTTTGTCAATACCTTTACCAGACCGTGATCTTCGGAATCGGCAATAGCCCGGTCCAGATCGTCGATACCGTAGGTTGTGACCTCATAGTCCGTATTGGTTTCCTTGGCTTCCAGTTCATTTAAACCGACACGGGCAACCTCGGGATCCGTGTAGGTGGCCCAGGGAATGACGCGGTAATCGGCCCTGAATGATTTGAATCTTCCAAACAGGGCGTTTACCGAAGCATACCATGCCTGGTGGGCGGCGGTGTGTGTAAACTGATAGGGTCCGGCAACATCGCCGGCGCAAAAAATGTTGGGATAATTCGTTCTAAGAAATTCATCGGTCTCTATGGTACCGTTGCGTTCTATCGCAACCCCCAGCTCTTCCAGACCAAAGCCTTTGGTATTGGCTACACGACCAACGGCAACCAGAATTTCGTCAAATTCAACAGAAACATCCTCTCCGTTATAATCGCAGATCAGGGTTTTTTGATCGCCTTCAACCCGCACCTCCTTGGCGCGATGATTGATAAGCACACGCACGCCTTCCTGCTCAAATTTATTTTTCACAAGTTCGGAAATTTCTTCATCTTCGCGCAACAGGATGCGGGGTGCCATCTCGACCTGCGCAACCTGTGCACCTAAGCGGGCAAAAGCCTGGGAAAGCTCGCAACCAATGGGCCCGCCGCCTAAAACAACGAGCCGTCCGGGGAGTTTGCGAAGCTGCCAGACATTGTCGGAAGTCAGGTATTCGATTTTATCCAGCCCCGCAATGGGGGGAACAAAGGGGCGCGCGCCGGTAGCAACAACGATATTGCGGGTAGTAATAACCTTGCCGTTCACTTCGACGGTATAGGGTGAAGTGACCATGGCTTCACCCTGGATGCAATCCACACCAAGTTCGGTATAACGCTCCACAGAATCGTGAGGTTCAATTTTTTTAATGATCCTCTGAACCCTCTCCATGACATCGGCAAAGTCAAATTCAATTTCACCGCGTTTAAAACCAAATTCGGCCGACCGCCTGGCATACGATAACATTTTTGCGGATCTAAGCAGTGCTTTGCTCGGTACGCAGCCGGTATTCAGGCAGTCACCCCCCATTTTGTGCTTTTCGATCAAAGCCACTTTGGCCTTTACTGCCGCTGCAATGTATGCCGTCACCAGTCCCGCCGATCCCGCGCCGATGACTACAAGATTGTAGTCGAATTTTTGCGGGCGGGTATAGTTGGCCAATACCTGGCGTGCTTTTATAAAGGCTACAAGCTTTTTTGCTACCAGGGGAAAAATGCCAAGCAGCACAAAAGATAACAAAATTTCGAAAGAAAGAATCCCCTTGAGCGACTCGATCTTTGCTAACTGAGTGCCGGCATTGACATATACAATAGTGCCGGGGAGCATGCCGACCTGACTTACAATGTAAAACATAACCGTACGGATGGGGGTCAGTCCCATTACAAGATTAATGACAAAAAACGGAAAAATAGGCACCAACCGCAATGTAAAAAGATAAAACGGCCCGTCCTTTCTAAAACTCTCGTTAACCGCTTTGAGCTTGTCACCGAATTTGTTCTGGACATAATCTCTCAGCAGGAACCGGGACACCAAAAAGGCTAAAGTTGCGCCGATGGTGCTCGCAAAAGAAATCAGAAGCAGCCCTGTCCAGATGCCAAAAAGGGCTCCTCCTGACAATGTCATTACATTTGCACCCGGCAGTGACAAGGCCGTGACCGCAATATACATGGAAATATAGCCGCCCATCTTCAGCGCCTGATTATTAGCATAGTAATTTTC
>JABMQM010000270.1 GCA_013203195.1 Desulfobacteraceae bacterium
CATCTGTCAGGCCGACTTCCGGCGATATAAAACCATGGACCGATTTTATATCTTGCGGCTTTTTACCAAGTTTCGTCTGAATGGATGCCGCCGATGAAGCAGCTTCTGCAATCGCCTGGTCTTCACCGATCAGGGCCATTTTGAAGTTATCCTTGATGAAAAGGGCTTTGCCGATAACAGCAAGCTCCTGGGCGATCGAGTGGAGTTTGTGGTCCGTAAGATCATCGGTTATTTCTTTTATGGTTTTCAGCTGGTGAATGCCGTGCCAGGTTTCACCGAGGGCATGCGTTGGTGAGAAGTTTCTCGAGGCCAGAGACATTGCCAGTCGATGGCCATTATGAACGATCATAGATTCCAGGCCTGCCCGGTACTCTAAAAATAGGCTTTTTAAACGCACCAGATCTGCAAAATCAACTTTGCTGAAAAGCTCTTCAGCGATTTCAAACATCTGTTCCTGGTTCCTAACCAGGCATTTGGCGTTGAATACTACCAAAGGCAAACAGCCTCCTTGGGCTTCAAAACCGGTTCGTGCACTACATGACAAGCTGATTCCGCCGGTAAAAAGATCAATTAGCTGTGCTATTTCGGTATAATCGCGAACAGATGTACCGATTTTGGAAAACGTATAACAGAAAAAAGGGACCAGGGGGATCAGATGCCCGGGCAGCAATCCGCTTCCGGCAACCGCTGAGAAATAAAAAATACCGGAAGTCGGCTGCTGATAAAAGGCGGCAGGTACAGTGTCGTATGATGTTGGCGCTTGCACGCTTTGCACTGTGGGCGGAATCTCTTCAAGTGCCAGGGTAGGAAGGCAGGAAACGTCTTCTGTGCCTTCCTGGAGTTGTTTTAGAGCCCTGGCATCCTCAATTGTTTTTTCAAGGTCAGACGGTTTTATATCGGCCTGTATGCGTCCAAGTTCAGCAGCAACCCGCGCAGCCTCTTGCTCTTCCAACAGCTGATCAGGGACAAGTGTTATGAGCACCCGGTGCGGATTATCCAAAAAATATTTTTTGATACAATTTTCAAAAAATGGTCCCTGAGCTATTTCCCGGCGGAGCCTTACAATGTCAGTGTCGAACTGCAATATTTTTAGAGGGTCGCCGCCATGGAACCAACTGCCGGCAAAAGCAAGCAGCAATTTGATACCATATGGATAGGGTGTGCCGGTTACCTCTTTGCGATGAAATTCCAGCTGATGAATAGCCGATTCAATCATTTGTTTGTCAATTCCATTTGACGATAGATTCTTCAAGACGTCGAATACGATCTCTTCGATCTTGCCGGCGGCGGATTCTTTCACATCTTTCAGTCCGCAGACAAACAGGGTGTCTCTGTTGGCGCTGTCAAATCCGGTTCCGTCGCAAAGAGCGGTTCCTAATTTTGAATCTATCAGAGCCTTTCGCAGGGGAGAACCGGAGTTTCCAAGCAGAATTTGTCCCAAAAGCACCAGAGTCAGTACCTCAAACGCATCCTTGATGTCGGCCGTGAGCCAGGCAAGACAAACCTGGCATTTTTTGGATGGATCTTCATTCTTATCCAAAGGGTATGAGTAGGTTGCTTTTTTAGGTTCGCTCCAGCGAGGTTGTGAAGGAACATCCGTTTGGGGATCGATGCGCTCAAAATGTTTTAAAATTTTATCAGCGATAAAACTCAAATGGTCTTTTAAAGGCAAGTTTCCGTAAGTATAAAAAAAAGTGTTGCTCGGATGATAATGTCTTTTATGGAAAGCTTTAAGATGTGCATAGGTCAAAGTAGGTATAACTGCCGGATCACCGCCCGAATTGAATCTGTATGTCGTTGAAGGGTAGAGGGCATTTAAAATAGACCGGCCCATTATCTGACTGGGCGACGACATGGCGCCTTTCATCTCATTATAGACGACCCCTTTATAAATCAGTTTTACAGAGTCGGAAGATAGCGTATCATCAACTTCCAGTCGATGACCTTCCTGTTTGAAGCTCAGCTCATCGATTTTGGGATAAAAAGCAGAGTCAAGATAAACGTCCATAAGGTTGTAAAAATCTTTGCTGTTCTGGGTGGAAAAAGGATACATGGTCCAGTCCGATGCCGTAAAAGCATTCATGAAAGTGCTCAAACTCCTGCGCAGCATGGAAAAAAACGGATCACGAACAGGAAATTTATCCGAACCGCATAAGGCCGTGTGTTCCAGGATGTGAGCGACACCGGTAGAATCTGCCGGAACTGTCTTAAAAGCTATGCTGAATGTGTTTTCCTTATCATCATTACTGATGTGGACATGCTTGGCTCCTGTAGCGGTGTGCTGGAGCTCATAAAAAAAGAAACCGGTTTCCCTGATTGTTGTAACACGCTGAACATCATAACCGTCAATGCGGCCGCCTGCGCTAATATCCGGGTTGTTTTGATCAACAGAGGTTTTCATAAATCAGTCCTTTATGGCACTAAGTAAATTCCACGACTTTTGCGAACTATTTTGCCCATCTTGTGAAGCCGAAAAATAATATTGCGAAGCTTTTTTTCTCCAAAACCTGTTCGGACCTGAATTTCGGCAAACCCAACACCTTTTCGGAAACGTTTAATAACATCCAGCGTGATGTCAGCCGAAGTCGCGGCAGATCTGCCGGCTATTGCGCTGCCTTTGGCTGTCTTGGGGCCGGAAACCTTTCGGCTCTTACCGGCGGCTGTTGGTTTGATCAGTTTTTCCAATTGATCCATTTTGGCCATCAGTTTGTCAATATCTTTCCGAGTAGGGATGTTGTAGTATTGCATGAAGAATTTAACCATGGCATCAAAACTTACTGATTTTCCCTTTCTCCTCGTCATGTTATTCTCCTTGGATAATGAGTATCTGTGGCTGCAACGAAACAGTAATATCTAAAAAAACTAATTAATTATATTTAAAAAGTCAAGTACACCACAGCCTGAAAATTTTAGCAACTTTTCATTATAAAACCGCCAGGCGCTTTTATGTTGAGAAGAAAAGGCTTTCATGTTAATCCCTTTCTGATGAAATCAGACAAGAACAACCTGATGGCGCTAGGATTGGATGTCACCGTTGCTGCGATTGCCGGGGGAGCGATACTCGGTATTGTGCCGGGTATTGTGGCTTACTTTATAACGCGGAAAATATTTGCAAAAATACGTTCACGAAAAGAGTATGATATATCCTAAAATACTCCTTGCGGCTCATAATATGCGGCCCAAGAAGCAACTCGGCCAAAATTTTTTGACGGAGCCGACCACCGCAGAGATGATTGTCAGACGCAGCGGAATCTTGCCCGAGGATGTCGTTCTGGAAATCGGGGCCGGTCTCGGCGCCCTTACTATCCCTGTGGCTCGGACCGTTAAGAAGGTCTATGCGGTTGAAAAAGATCGCCAAATTTTAGATATTCTTAAAACCCAGCTTCTTGTCAATAACCTTTCAAATGTTGTTTTAATGGGGGAAGATATACTTAAGATCGATATTCAGGCGCTGGCTGAAAACATGTGCCGTAAAATCGTCGTCATGGGGAATCTTCCCTACAACATCTCTTCTCAAGTTCTTGTTCAACTTATAACTTCCAGAAGCGTGGTATGCCGGGCCGTTCTCATGTTCCAGAAAGAACTGGCCCAACGCATTACCGCTTATCCCGGCTGCAAGGAATATGGACGACTTACGGTTATGCTGCGGTACTGCAGCGATATAAAAAAAATAGCCGATGTCAAGGCTGCTCTTTTCTTTCCGAAACCCAAAGTCGATTCCGAGGTTCTTGAATTCATTTTTAAATCATCCCCGGAAATATCGGCACATGATGAAACCGTCCTTTTCAAAGTAGTCAAAGCAGGTTTCGGAAACAGAAGAAAAACCCTTAAAAACGCGCTTAGCGCCAGCCAGCTCAACATTGATTCCAAGACAGCCGCCCAATTACTGCAACGTTCTGATATTGATCCTGACCGCCGTGCCGAAACTCTAAGCGTCGCCGAGTTTGTCAAATTAAGCAACACTCTAAGCGAGGCAGAGCTCGATTAGACAGGTGTCGGGGATCAGTCTTCAGGGGTCATAAACGCTAAGTTGTTTTTTGCGCCGGATGGACTGTGGAAGGTTTACTTAAAAGATGAACATGGAACATCGAACGTCCAACTGGCCAGAGGCGAGCAAGCACTTGTCCGCGTTCGGCTTATCGATTGA
>JABMQM010000271.1 GCA_013203195.1 Desulfobacteraceae bacterium
AGACCGTAATAAAGTGTTTATGTCTGGTTAGCCGGTTAACCGGTTTGCCCGTTGTCAAGCTTTAAATTACGGGCTATCGGGCATAACGGGCCATCGGGCACAACCTTTTGTGACTTGCAGGAAAGCAGCCCTTTCAGAGGCAAACCAAAGTCTGGTTCTCTGGGCCAGGATTTTTTACACTTTCCGTGGCCTTAAAACAGAGCATCTACAAACAGGTCAGGATCGAATTCCTGCAGATCTTCAATTTTTTCTCCAATGCCGACATATTTTAATGGGATTTCAAGTGCATTGCATATACCGACAACGATTCCTCCTTTGGCGGTTCCGTCGAGTTTGGTAAGGGCAATTGCAGTAACGCCGATAGCATCGTTGAACATTTTAGCCTGGGACAGTGCGTTTTGGCCGGTTGTGGCATCGAGAACCAGCAAAATTTCATGGGGTGCGTCCGGGATCTTTTTGGCGATGGTCCGTTTGATTTTTTTGAGTTCCTCCATCAGGTTTACTCTGGTGTGAAGGCGGCCGGCAGTGTCAACTATGACAATGTCAGCCCCCCGGGCCACGGCTGCTTCAATGGCGTCATAGGCTACGGCGGCGGGGTCGGCCTTATCTTTGTGCTTGACAATATCCACACCGGCCCTATCAGCCCATATCACAAGCTGTTCAACGGCTGCCGCCCGGAAAGTGTCGGCGGCCGCGATGAGAACCTTCTTCTGCGATGCTGCAAATTTGGCCGCCAGTTTGCCGATAGTGGTTGTTTTGCCGACTCCGTTGACACCGATCACCACGATAACGTAGGGTTTGGCAGCCAGTGGTGCCGGCGGTGGTGTTTTGGTGCCGAGCAGTGCGAGTATCTTTTCTTTCAGAGCGTCTTTGAGTTGACCGGCATCAGAGATGCTTGAAGACCTTTGTGAAATGCTTTGGATGAGATCCATGGCGGTCTGGACGCCGATATCCGATGTTATCAGCAACTCTTCAAGTTCTTCTAAAAGATCGTCATCGATTTTGCGCTTGTTTGAGAAAAGCTCCTCAATGTCGGTATTAAGCAGTTGGCGGGTCTTGGAAAGGCCGGTTTTCAGGCGTTTAAAAAAACCTTTTGATTCTTTAGGCTCTTTCGGAAGGGGTTCTTGATTCGTCATCTAAATTTTGACTTTTTACGACTTTAGCTATCTTGGCGTTCAAAATTTACGGAAACAATCTTGGAAACGCCTTTATTTTCCATGGTAATGCCGAAAAGTGTGTCGGCAAATTCCATAGTTCTTTTATTGTGAGTTATCATAATGATTTGAGAATTTTTTCCGATAATTTTCAGCAGATCATTAAATCGAAAAACATTGGATTCGTCAAGGGTTGCGTCAATTTCATCCATGAGGCAGAAAGCAGCGGGCTTAATTAAAAATATGGAAAAGATCAAAGCGATGGCAGCGAGCGCTTTTTCGCCTCCGGACAACAGACTCATTCTGGTCAGCTTTTTCCCCTGGGGATGGACCATAAATTCTACGCCGGTATCAAGAGGCTTATCCGGTTCAGTAAGGATGAGTTTGGCTGAGCCGTTATCAAAAAGACGGGGGAAAACTTCGTTTAACTTTTGGTTTATGGCATCAAACGTTTTAAGAAATCGTTCCTGGGTTATCTTGTTTATCTTTTTGATAACTTGATGGAGATCCTCCACAGCCTGCTCAAGATCTTCACGTTGCTCGCACAGAAAGTCATAACGTTCTTTTAGTTGTTCATGCTCCTTGATGGCACCGAGATTGACATCTTCTATTCCGGCGATCCTTTTTCTGCAAAGGTCAAGCTCGTTCTCCATTTCATCCAGGGTCATCTCGTTGTTTTCCGCTGCAGAACTAAATTCTGATACAAGGGCGGCAATCGCAGTGTGGTAGGTTGCTTGCAGACGATCGGTAATGTTTTGGCGTTGAAGGTGCTGCTGGGATTGCTCAAGCTCAAGCATGCGGATCTTATGCAGTGTTTTTTCACGTTTGGTCTGTATCTTGGAAATAGTACTGTCACTATCCAGCATCTTGGCATCAATGGATGCATAGTCAGCCTCATTGCGCTGCAAAGCTTCCTCCAAACGTTTCAAATCATCATACCTGCCGGCAAGGGTCTGTTCAAAATCTACAATATTTTGTTTTGAATCGGTCTTTTTTTGTTTTTTTCGGCCAATTTCAAGTGCAATTTGCTCGAGCTGTTTTAATCCGTCATTTTGGAATTCTTTAAGTCGTCTTAAAGCATTGCTGCTGTTTTCCAGCTTGGTATTTAAAGCTGTTAAATTGAGTTTAAGGTCTACGATGCTCTGATTAAAATCTTCCAGCTCCGACGATAAAGAGCTGATCTGGCCTAATTTTTCTGTGACTTTGTCCTGGGCTGTTTTAACAGCATTTTCGATGTCAGATAGTGCCTGGTTGTGCGTAGTAATTTCTTCATCAATATCATTCTTTTCTCCCAGAAGGCGCTGCTGTTCCAGATGTATAATTTCAAGATGGCGGCGGGAGTGTTTTAGGTCTTCGTTAGCTTTATAAAGATCCTTTTCCGCTTCGATTTCGAGTTGGGTCACTTTATTTTTTTGTTCAAAGAGCTGCTGCAGTTTGCTTTCAATGGCGCGGACTTTGGATTCCAGTTCTTTTTGATCGCTACGTGCTGATTCCAGTTCAGGAATTAATTTTTTGATGCGGCGGTCAATGCGTTTCAGCTCCTGCTTTTTTGCCAGAATACCTGACAGGTTGTCCTGGCTGCCGCCGATCATAATACCTTGATGTGAGAGAATATCCCCATCTTTAGTAACAGCTGTCTGCATGCTGCCGTTGTTGTTATATATTTTTAGGGCTTCTTGCATATCATCGGCAACAACAACATGTGCCAGGAGGGCTTCGGCGATTTTTTCAAACCCTGGTTTAACAGATACATAATCCAATAGCTTTTTTTGAGAAGCGCACTTTTTTTTGGGCTCCAATTCAAAGTTTTTGACAGAAGAAACCGGAATAAAACCGCTGCGTCCGGCTCGGGTTGTTTGCAGATAGTTGATGGAGCCGATTCCTGCTGTTTGATCCTTGACAAGAATGTATTGCAATGATTCCCCAAGTACTGCTTCCACAGCGGTTTCATAGGAAGGTTGCGGTTCGATAATA
>JABMQM010000272.1 GCA_013203195.1 Desulfobacteraceae bacterium
ATATACTGACATACCAGCCTGTTAAATAACCAAACACTAAACACCAAATACAATATACTCTCGCAAAAAATCAAATATTTTCCTTTTTGCGAGACCGTCTGGATTAGCCATAGAGAAACCTGGACTATGGTAAGGAGGCTGAATATAAGTGTCAGGTGAAAGTGGCCGCCCTTCATGGGAAACTTATTTTATGGATATTACGTTTTTGGTGGCCAAACGCACCACGTGCCTCAGGCGTGCGGTCGGTGCTATCATCGTAAAAGATAAAAGGGTTCTTGCCACCGGCTATAACGGAGCCCCCACCGGTATTGAACACTGCAGTGAGGTAGGTTGCCTGCGTGAGCAATTGAATGTGCCATCGGGGAAAAACCATGAATTGTGCCGGGGCATACATGCTGAACAGAATGCAATTATTCAGGCCGCACTTCATGGTGTTTCCATTAAGGGGGCCACGCTTTTCTGCACAAATCTGCCATGTTCCATATGTGCAAAAATGCTCATAAATGCCGGTATCTCAAAAATCTATCACCAATCCGGATATGCCGATGCCATGTCCGGTGAGATGCTGGAAGCCGCCGGCATTGAAGTTATAAAACTATAATCTTCGTGCCTTTGTGGCTAAACTATTACATTTTTTTTACTATCAACCCTTGATGAATTCGGCTTTTTACGGATTTATCACGTCTTAAACCGCAGACAGGGAGGATTCATGAAGTGTCCATTTTGTGGCGAAATTAACAACAAAGTCATCGACTCCAGGTTAAGTAAAGATGGGAATGCCGTCCGCAGACGCAGGGAATGCATTGTTTGCACCCGGCGCTTTACAACTTACGAGCATATCGAAGAAGTTGCTGTTATGCTTATTAAAAAAGATGGGCGCCGCGAAGTTTTTTCCCGCGAAAAGGTCCGAACAGGGATAAAAAAGGCCTGCGAAAAGCGGAACATCAGTGTGCATGTTATCGACCAATTTCTCGACGAACTGGAACGCGACCTCAGGGAGACCGGTGAGAAAGAGATACCTTCCCACCAACTTGGCGAAAAAATTATGCTGAAACTTCATGATTTAGACGATGTCGCCTATGTAAGATTTGCTTCGGTTTACAGAGAATTCAAAGATGTTAACGATTTTGTCGCTGAACTTAAAACTCTGCTGAACAAACATTGATAGTTCCGTAATTGGTGTTGATTTATAGGCACTTCGCTCTGTGACAAATTGTCTGCATTGTTTTGGTTAAAACTGATCAAATTGTTCACCCTTTGGATTAGCCTGGATAATGCATGAGCGATATCGGTTGAGGCGAAAATGGACGACGAACATTTCATGAAAATAGCCCTTGAACTGGCTGAAAAAGGACGGGGCTTTACGTCACCCAACCCCATGGTCGGCGCTGTCATCGTAAAAGGCGGCAAAATAGTCGGCAAGGGGTATCACCAGGCCGCCGGCAGTGCCCATGCTGAAGTCAATGCCATTGATAATGCCGGAATCCATGCAAAAGACGCAACGCTTTATGTCAACCTCGAACCCTGCAACCATACCGGAAAAACACCGCCTTGTACCGCAAAAATCCTCGACGCCGGCATCAGCCGGATTGTTATCGCTATCAAGGATCCCAACCCCGATGTTCAGGGCGACGGCATGGATTATTTAAAACACCGCGGCATAAATATTACCTTGGGGGTTTGTGAAGACGAAGCAAGGAAACTGAACGAAGTTTTTATCAAGTACGTTAAAACAAAACAGCCGTTCTCAATTATTAAATGTGCTGCCACGCTGGACGGCCGGATTGCAACCAGAACCGGTGATTCCAGGTGGGTTACCGGTGAAAAATCGAGGCAGTTCGTTCATCGACTCCGGCATGCTGCAGATGCTATCATGGTCGGAATTGACACGGTCATCAGGGATGACCCCCATTTAACAACCCGGCTGACCGGCGCCATGCAGCAAAAGGGCCGGGATCCTGTAAGGATTATTCTTGATTCCCGCCTGCGAATTCCAGAGACTGCGAAATTGTTGCGGCTTGATTCTGATTCTGATACACTCATTATAACCGGCCCTTCTGTTTCTGAGGCTAAAAAGTCGAAAATAGAAAAAAGGGGCGCCAAGGTTATAGAATCTCCTGTTAAAGACGATCTTATAGATCTTGACAAGCTTATGGCGCATCTGGGTGCTTTGGGTATAACCAGCCTCCTGATAGAAGGAGGCAGCCGGGTGATTGCATCCGCTCTTGCAGCGGATATCGTTGATAAAATCGCCTTCTTTTACGCTCCCAAGATTATGGGTGGAGATGACGGTGTTCCTGTATGCCGGGGACCGGGACCGGAATTGATGCAAGAGTGCCTGACGGTTAGAGATATTAACGTCAGGCAATTCGGCGATGATGTCATGATCGAAGGTTATATTGACAAAAGATAGATACTTGATGCTGGATGCTGGATGCTGGATACTGGGTACAGATGACAAGATACCTCATGTCCTTGCGCCACTTCCACCGAGTCTGGCATGACGGTGTGACAATGTGGCATCACTCTATGGCAACGGTCGGCAAATCGGCATCCGGGCAGGTAATTGGTAGCTTTCGGCACGCGTCCGGCGATAGTCTGGAGAGCATGTCCGCGCTTCTGCCTGGTGGGCAGGGATTCCAGAAGCTTTTGCGTATATGGATGATATGGCGACTTAAATAAATTCCCCCGGTCAGCTATCTCCGCTATCTTCCCGGCATACATCACCGCGATGCGCTCCGCCATCTCCGCCACAACGCCCAGATCATGAGTGATCAGCAGCACGGCTGTTCCCATTTCCTTCTGGAGATCCCGGGTAAGTTCTAATACCTGCGCCTGTATGGTGACATCCAACGCTGTAGTGGGTTCATCGGCGATGAGGAGACCCGGCTGGCAGGACAGCGCAATGGCGATCATCACCCGCTGCTTCATGCCGCCTGAAAACTGATGCGGGTAGTCCTTAAAACGCTGAGCCGGAGTTGGGATACCCACCATATCCAGCATTTCCAGAGCCTTGTGCTTTGCCGCATTCCTGTCAAGATGCTGATGCAGGCGGATCGCCTCCACAATCTGGTTTCCTATGGTGAGCACCGGATTCAGGCTTGTCATAGGTTCCTGAAAGATCATGGAGATCTCATTGCCACGAATGCGCCGTTTCTCCTGCTCTGACAGGCGAATAATATCAATGTCTTTGTAGAGTATTTCCCCGCCAGCGATGTATCCCGCCGGTTCCGGGACAAGCTGTATAATGGAGAGGGCGGTTACAGACTTACCGCACCCGGACTCGCCCACAAGGGCAAACGTCTGACCCTCATGGATGTCGAACGAAACGCCATCCACAGCGCGGGCCAGACCTTCACCTGTGCGAAAATAAGTTTTGAGATCACGAACTACTAACAGCGGCATTTTGCACTCATTTTTTAGCAAGACAAATCTGTGTTGTTATTCGTAGGGGCGATCCTTGTGATCGCCATTCTGACAGGCGAATACAAGATTACGGGCGAATACAAGATTCGCCCCTACGTTGAGACCAAATCTATTCCGTTCTTAATCGTGGATCCAGCGCATCCCGAACGGCATCTCCGAAGAGGTTTGCACAAAGCACCAGCACTACCATGAACACAAAAGCCGCGGACAAACTCCACCAGACAATCGGCTCACGCGCCAGTTCCATGCGCGCCAGGTCTATCATGCTGCCCCAGCTTCCTCTTGTAGGCTCCACACCGATCTGAAGGTAACTCAGCATCGCCTCCGCGAGGACAAGTCCGCTGAACCTCAGCAGGAACGATATTAGCACCAGATGCATGACGTTAGGAACAATGTGACGGAGAATAATCCGGGCGTGCCCTACGCCGAAAGCCTTTGCCGCCTGGATGTATTCCAATTCCCGCAGTTTCAGCGTCTCACCTCGAAGAAGCCGGCAGAGGCCAGTCCAGCCGGCGATTCCCATGATCAGACACAGATTGAACAGCCCGCGACCGAACAGGAGCATAAACGCGACGATCAGGAGTATGCCCGGTATGGAAGCCAGAGTTGTGTATATGTATTGAACGACATCGTCTATACGCCCGCCGAAATATCCCGCCATCACTCCAAAGAGTATGGCAAACGGCACCGCTATAATCGTTGTGAAACCGCCGATAATGAGCGCAGTTCGTACACCTTTGAGCGCCCGATATAACACATCATTGCCCACCTTGTCAGTTCCCAGAACGTGATAGTCCCTGGCGATCAGCACAATCGCCGCCAGAGCAAACACCAGAGCCATAGCTATCACTCCCCAGAAAATTGCATCGGAGGAGATGCGCGGGCGCGCGAGTTCCTCTTTTCTACCAGCGCCCACAGCGATAGCCCCGGCCACCAGTGCCCCTATCAATGCACCGATCAGTAGCCCTAAAGCAATGCGGCGCAGTATATCCGCGGTGACGCTGTCTTCATTACCCAGATGCGCGCCACCATACATTAAGCGAGGATAGTCACGCACAACGCGCCCATCCGGAGATTCTATGGTCTCCTTCGAGAAAGAGTGTGTTGCCAGCGGCGCTGAATATGTCTTCTCCACCCGCTCCCGGAGCGGCGTACATAGCCGATCCAGAAGGCTCAGGGCAACCGGCTCATAGATTACTCTACCATCACTATCGCGCCGCAGTTCTCCATCTGTATCGCGACTAGCATCGGACCAACTGATACTGTCCAACAGCCCCACAGTTATGTAAATGGAGAGGATCAGCAGACAGACCATCGCCAGCTTCCTGACGCGCACCTGTTTCCATGCGCTGCGCCAGTATTCCCGCCGCGAAGCCAACCGTATCAGGTAGCCGGTTCCGCATAAGATAGCCATTACAATGATGTTATGATATGCGCGGGATCGCCAGATCCATGCGATGTGATCGCTCAACATTTTGTTAGCCCATTAGGAAGTTAAGAGGTTGTAAAAGAATAACTACCCTTTTTTGTAGGGGGGGGTAAACATTTTCTGATGAAATCAGAAAATGTTTACCCACCCTTGATG
>JABMQM010000273.1 GCA_013203195.1 Desulfobacteraceae bacterium
CGGTTTCTCTTTGGTATTATCGGTCAAAAGAGTGATATTGGACTTTCTGAAATTATATTTTTGGGCCAGAACGCTGGCAATCGCTTCAGCATCTTTTGCAGGACTTTGTAATTTTGCCCAGTTTTTGTAGTTGTTGATTCCGATAATGATCGCATGATTTTTACCTGTTGCTTTAATTTTTGATAGGGCTGAGAGTCCTTCCGAGGCCAGGATTGCCAGTAAAATAAACAAAAAAATGGAAACAACGGCTTTAATCGATTTTTGTGCGGTCATCAGATCCCATTGCTTTAGTATGAGTTGTATTTACGAAGATGGGGCGGTTTAACGAATTTATATTCATATGATTTAATTCAGCATCTGTCAAGAAACATTCATTTTATAAAATCGCAAAGCGATTTTATAAGAAGTTGACAATCGACAGCGATAGTGTATATGTAATATAAAATTAAATTGATGTGAGTAAAACATGAAATCTGACGCACAGATACATTTGAAGGTAGATACCGCCCGGATTGTAGCCACCGGCATTTCGGATACGGGGAATGTTCGATCCGAAAATGAAGATGCAATATTCCTTGATGAGGCCGGAACCTTTTTGCTGCTGGCCGACGGAATGGGGGGGCACGAAAGGGGTGCAGAGGCCAGCCAAACCGCGCTCCAGGTCATTCAGGAATACCTTCAGCCGGAAGTTGTTCAGGAAAAACTTATGGACATAACAAAAGTCGAAGGTGTTCCGGCTGAAGTCGTATGTTTTTCCACTTTGGCTGCGGAGGCTGTCGACGAAGCCAATTCTATATTGTACGCCCGCAACCAGGAAGCTCAACTCAAGCGGTTTATGGGCACAACTGTTGTCGGTTTGGTTGCGGTCAAGGAAGAAGACTACATGTTGTGGTTCCACGTTGGAGACAGCCGCATTTACCGCTGGAGAAACTCTAATCTGGAGTGTCTTACATCCGATCATTCTGCCTATGCGAAATGGGTTAAAGAAGGACGGCAGGGCACAGAACCGAGCAAAAACATTATTACAAAGGCTATCGGACCCAATGCCGCTACATCGGCAGATATCGGCTGGGAAAAGGGTCAGCCGGATGATATCTACATTCTGTGCAGTGACGGTCTTACCGATATGATTACGGATGATCATATCGCAGAGATACTGAAGGCAGAAGATAATGTCGATGATATCACTAAAAAGTTGGTTGATGCTGCCAAAGAAGCCGGCGGCAAGGATAATACCAGCACAATTGTATGCAAGGTATGAGATCTTAGTCAAAGAATCTCAGTTCGCCATCTGATCCCGTTCCGCTTTCAGCGGGGTTCTGACGTACGTCAGTGCTTCGCGGCGGGGAGTTTCATAAAATCGTAACACGATTTTATTTACAAAAACATTTCTTAAAGTTTATAACTACGGACGTGGATTATGACTAAAAAGACCGGTACCCTCGCGATTTTATTTGCTGACGTAGCTAAAAGCACACAAATATATGAAGCCCTGGGTAATAAAGACGCCAAGAATCTTATCGATTCATGTCTCTCCTTGCTCAGAAAAGTGACCCAGCACTATCAAGGCAAAGTGATCAAAGAGATCGGCGACGAGATTATGTGTGTTTTCCCCAGTGCTCTATCAGCCTTGGAGGCGGCTAAAGACATGCACCAGGCTCTTGAGGACATGCCTCCCATGGATAAACCCGGTTTTACATCTGCCAACATCTACATTGGCATTCAGTACGGACCGGTCATCATTGAAGGCGGCGATGTCTTTGGCGATGCCGTCAATGTGGCCGCCCGCATGGTGGCGCTGGCCAAGCAGCGCCAGACCATCACCACCCAGGAAACCATAGATGCATTGCCGGACGGACATGCATTCGATGTGCATTGCATCGATAAGACTACGGTAAAAGGAAAAAGCGGTGAAATGAATATATATGAGGTCATTTGGGAAGAGCAGGACCTCACCGTGATGATGGATGAAAGTGCGGAATCCACAGTTATTAAAGCCCGTCTGGAAGTAAAGTGTGACAATCAAATTTATGAATTCGATGAAAATCGGCCCAGTGCTACCCTGGGACGCCAGATTCATAACGATGTGGTGGTAAATGATGGCCGTGTTTCCAGAACACACGCTCGCATCGAGTACCGCCGTGGCAAATTCATCCTGATTGACCAGAGTTCCAACGGCACTTATTTGCTGATCCAAGGCAAAAAAAGCGTTATCATCAAACGAGATGAAGCCCAGTTGATCGGAAATGGAATGATCGGTCTTGGCCGGGAGCCGACCCCAGAATCCCCCAAGTCAATACAATATACTATCAAAATGTAAAATCGCTTTGCGATTTTACATAAAGCAGCTTCGCTGCTAAAACCCCATCCACTGTATAAAGACCTTTGCAAAACGCCTCTTTTTGCCCGTTACGAAACTACTATGTGTCAAATTCAGATATTAATGAGCGGCGAAGCCGCGTTTCATAAAATCGTACTACGATTTTATTTGCAAAATTATACCAAATGTTGTATAGGGTTGTAAGTTTAAACACAATCTATGGTATAAATATCGTAACACGATTTTATTATGGCTAATCTTTTTTCACCGCGAAGGACGCGAAGAAACACCAAGATTTTTAACACAGCTATTTTCGCACTTGTCTCGACAGCACTAATTTTTGCTGCTGCTGCTGACGGTGCCCAG
>JABMQM010000274.1 GCA_013203195.1 Desulfobacteraceae bacterium
CGTAATCTGCTCTTTGATAATTTGACTTATTTCTTCAGCTTTTAGTTCCATTATACACTCTCACCCCTTTTTAATGATTCCCTCATGTTGAGTAATTGTGTTTTGATACTACCGTCCAAAACCAAATCCCCTATTCTGGTAACGATCCCCCCGATAAGGCCGGAGTCCTGCTCTACATCCAGGATAATATCTTTACCTGTCTTTTTAGACAGAGTTGTACGAATCTTTTCAACGATCTCGGATGAAAGTTCCGTAGCCGAAACCAGACTGGCACGCAGTACGCCTTTTAGTTCATCCGCCAGTTTTTGATAAAAATCATTGATATTGCTCAAAGATCCAAAGCGCCCCTTGTCAAACAGCAAAAGGAGAAAAGAGCCCATAACTTTGGAAACATTGACCTTATCAATAACCGTATGCAGCACTTTTTTGCGTTCTGAAGCGCCGTACAAAGGATTGCAAATTGCCTGTTCAAGGTCCTTTTCTCTGGCCATCAGGCTTGTAAATCCGTCCAGTTCTTCTCTATAGGCTTCCGCCTGACCATCTTCTTTGCCGATAATTAAAAGTGCTTTAGCATAACGCCGTGCAACCTTTAGATTCTTCACTATGCCACCACCTTCTCTAAATATTCTTCTACCAGTTTTTCATGATCTTGGGCTGAAATTTTACTTTTGATAAGCGCTTCAGCCTTTGCAAGTGCCTTTACGAGTATCTCTTCTTTCAATTTTAATTTGGTCTGCTTGAACTCATGTTCAATATTGCGGCGGGCCTGCTCTTCTAGTTTTTCAGCAGCAGCCTGCGCCTCTACGAGAATCCTCTCCTTGGCTTCATTGCCCTGCCGGATATACTCGTCAATCAGCTTATCGGCCTCCTGCTCCAGCGTTGCAAACTTTTCATTATAGGCAGCCAGTTGCTTCTCGGCTTCCTTTTTTTTGGCTTCCAATTCCACCAGATGCTCTTCGATCCCTTTAATGCGAGCGTTCAGCGCCTTGGATACCGGTTTGCGCATAACCAAGAAAAGAGCAACGGCCAAAACAGTAAAATTCATCACGCGGTACGTGTCGGTCGCTACCCATCCTTTGGTTCCGCCTGCTTCGCCTGACGATGCCAAAACAATACCGACAACGCAGAAAAGAGCAAGGGTCGTAATGCCTATCACCATCGATCCTTTTGTAACGATCCGACGCTTGCGGTTTATTCCAGGCCATTTTGCCGTTATCAAGTTCATCAAATAGCCCTCCCTATAATTTTTTCGCCAATCGCTTCTGCAAACGCATCAATCTCTTGCTGCAGGGAGGCCCTGACGGCTTCAGCATCTTTTGCAATTTTTTTACGTACCTCCGCAAGGTCAGCCTGTGCTTTCTTATTTATTTTTTCGATAACCTCTTTTTCCTGGTCAGCCGCCGCTTGCATCAAGGCCTCTTTCTCCTTCATTCCTCTGGCTCTGGCGTCTTTAATGCCTGTAGAAAATTCACTATCTTTTTCATCGGCATCACTGCTTAAAGTTTCGATATTTTGCTCCAGGTTGCTAAGCTTTTCCTTTCTTTGAATCAGTATGTTACGGATAGGCCGATACAAAAGAACATTTAAAATCCAAATTAAAAAGAGAAAATTGACGATCTGAATGAATAAGGACTCATCGGGCATCACGGTTATGCCGCCGCCCGCCCCCAAAGCGCTTCCGGCAAAAAATAAAGAAAAAAGCACCCAGAAATGTACTGCAACCGAAAAGCGTTTCCGGTTTGAACCAAAAAATTTCATTTATGGATCCTCCATCGCAAAAAACAGGTGGGTTGATATAATCAAATATCTTTTAGCTGTTAGGTCCAGCTCTCTTTAACAAGGGCGGTCTATACCATCCACCATAATCAATTGTCAAAGGTTTTTTACAATTTTTATTTTGCTTGACCTTCTTTTTGAACCGGGGGCTTTGCAATAGAATCAGCTTTATTTGACCTTGTTGCGGAATTGGGGCTTTTTTGAATAGAATCGGTTTTCTTTTGACCTTCTTTTTGAATCGTAAGCTTCTGAACAGAATCGGTTGCAGATACCGGCTTTTGTGATGAAATTTCTTGCGCTTTCATGGAACAATTCCCATTGAACATCACGCCTGATTCTATCAAAATCGTGGGGGCCTGTATATCACCTACAACACAGGCCGGAGGGTAAACCTCGATTCTTTTTCTAGCATTGATGGTGCCGTTGACCGTCCCCATTATAATTGCAATGTCGACATTTATCCGGGCATTGATCACAGCCGTTTCACCGATAATTACAGTTCCGGCCTTACTGAAAATCTTGCCTTTAACACTTCCATCCAGTCTTATGGCATTTTGGAATTCGATAGTTCCTTCAATAATTCCATCTGACCCCAAATAAGTTGAAATCAAATCTGTCTTGTTTGATTTTCTCATAAAGCCTCCTGATGTTGCGCCCTTTTAGTGCTTTATGTATTGATAAATTTACAAAAAGTCAAATGTTTTGCCTTATTGCATGAAACGTCTCATGCTGACGTTCATTAAAAGGCCCATACAAATCATCGTGGTGATAATCGACGAGCCTCCATAGCTGATAAACGGCAATGGAACACCGACAACCGGCATCAGCCCCATCGCCATTCCAATATTTATAAAGACCTGCCAGAAGATCATGGCGGTAACGCCGACGGCAAGGATCGTTCCAAAAGGGTCTCTGCACCGATGGGCGACATTCAAGGCCCAGATAATAAGCATCAAAAAAATAACCAGCAAAACCACACAGCCAGCCAGCCCCCATTCCTCAGCCAGAACCGAAAATATGAAATCGGTATGCTGTTCCGGCAAAAAAGAGAGCGCGTTCTGGGTTCCTTTCAAAAATCCTTTGCCGGTAAACATGCCGGAACCGATGGCAATTTTGGATTGAATAATATGATAGCCTGCGCCCAGAGGGTCGCTGTCCGGATTCAAAAAAGTCAATATACGCTTTTTCTGGTATCCTTTCATGAAAAACCATACCAGAGGAACGGTTAGCATGCATGAAACAATGAAATATAAAAGCGAGCGCCTTTCAATTTTTACGAAAACAGTCATTGAACCGGCAATCAAGGCTATCAGCATGGCGGTTCCCAGATCAGGCTGCTTTACAATTAAAAGGAAAGGTATAATCGTCAGCATAAAAGGGGTAAAAAGATCGCGCAAGGTAAGACCTGCTGGAGTTACCACTCTTGAATAATAGCGAGCCAGAACGATGATCACTGCAATTTTGACCAACTCCGACGGCTGAGGAGATACAGGACCCAACATTAGCCAGCGCTTTGCACCTCCGACATATTTCCCGTACAATAAAACACAAACCAGAAGGATAATACCTATTATGTAAATTGCGTGAGCCCATCGATCCAGCAATTTGTAATTCAGCGAAAATGAAACAATCATTATGGCGAATCCAATACCAAACCAGATCAACTGTTTGATATGCAGAAACTTTTGCGGCGTGGGAGATCCCGACATAACAGCACTATACAGCATCAAAAGCCCCAGGGATGCAAGTAGAACAGTAAGCCCCAATAAACCCCAGTCAAAATATTGTACGTACCGCCGGTCGAACATAGTCGCTTAGCTCCTGTTACTGGATACTGGATACTGGATACTGGATGCTTGTTGTAGAGC
>JABMQM010000275.1 GCA_013203195.1 Desulfobacteraceae bacterium
CTGTCTTAAAAGCTCCGACCAATAATCTAATTTTTCCCTCTTCCTTCCATGCCGGTATGCGGTAAGCAATGTAGTTTTTTTGCTGAAGATCCGCTTCAACTTTCTTTAGCTCCTGTTCTGAAGTAAAAGACCCGACCTCAACAGCATAAGGTTTTTTCAACACATTGACCTGGTGGAACTTTCTTCTTTTCAATTCCAAAACAGCTTCTTGGGCCTTTTCAAGAGACTCATAAAAGCCAAAAAATGTTCGATACCACTCCTCGCCTTTTTTTCTTGGAATATAAGCGTAAGAATTAAATACGGGATCTCCTTTGTTCTTGTATTTCAATGCCTCCCGGGCAGATGTTTCCTTTTCTCGATAAGCACTAATTTGAATTATATATGGATAAACTTTTTGATTAGTCTCTTTAGCAGTTTCAGCAGCGGGTTGCTGCAATGTATTTTGCCTTGTTTTGTCCCCTGTTTCTCGTTTAGCATCAAGGGGTTTTTCCTGTCGCAAAGCTATTATCTTTTTTTGCAAGGCAACTTTAGATTGATAGGCCTTCAAACGCTTCAAATGCTCTGTTAGTGCCGCCGTTTTGTTATCATTACGAAGCAATTCGATTACTTCTCTCTGTGTGGTTACGGCTTCATCGAATGCGCCTGTCTCTGCATAGGCTGCGGCTAAAGTGGCCAAAGATATTACTTCCCGCTTAATCGCTACCGCATTTTCAGCAAGCTGTAAGGCTTTTTCACCATTGCGGTATTTTTCGTCCGGGCAGGTCATCAGTATCCAAGCCAGATGGTTATAGACCCAGTAGGATGGTTTTAGCTCCAGAACTGTTCCATAATCCTCAATAGCACGGACATAATCACCCTTTTGATACCGGATAGTGCCTCGATTTTTATAGGCATTAGCATAACGTGGGTTTATGTCGATGGCTTTGGTATAATCTGCAATGGCCTGGTCATAATCGCCCTTTTGGGACCAAGCACCTCCGCGGTTGTTGTAAGCATTGGCGTAACGTGGGGTTATGTCGATGGCTTTGGTATAATCTGCAATGGCCTGGTCATAATCGCTCTTTTGGGTCCAGGCAATTCCGCGGTGGTTGTACGCATTAGTATAGCCTGGGTTTATGTCGATGGCTTTGGTATAATCTGCAATGGCCCGGTCATAATCGCCCTTTTGGGACCAAGCAATTCCGCGGTGGTTGTAAGCCATGTCATCGTGCGGGTTTATTTCAATGGCTTTGGAAAATGCTTCTATTGCTGCCTGGTAACGCCGAGACTTTAGTTCGAAAATTCCAAGATCAAACCAATTTTCGCCGCCCAATGACGTGCCTGGAAACAATAGACAGGCGGCAAACAAGAAGAGATTTAAAGTATCTATGATTTTTTTGAAGAACCCTGCAGCCCCACGATGCGGGATTTTCGCTTCGCTACAACAAGCTGACTGCAGGGAATCTTCGACTGTAAGGAATTCTATCATTTTTTTTAATTCGCTCGCTGTGCAGTTCAATTCATGACACCTTATTACTGCTAATATGTTTAAGCGATTTTAGGGTGTCACCCTTCAAGGATGACCGCTTCCACCAGTACTCTTGCGGTTCCTTTTTTATAAAAACCCAGTTTTTTGGCAGCACCGGCACTCAGGTCGATGATGCGGCCTTCGACAAACGGCCCGCGATCATTGACCCGTAAGATGGTTCTACAGTTGTTTTCTAGATTCGTCACCCGCACGAAGGTCGGAAGGGGCAAGTATTTATGAGCCGCATTCAGTCCGTTGGGATCAAATGCTTCACCGTTTGCCGTCATATGCCCGCCCTTTTGTCGATAGGTTTCATACCCGTACCAAGACGCGACACCTTTTTGCCGATAGGTTTTTGCCTCTTCAACGCTCATGGGCACATATCGCCTGCCCTTGACTACATACGGAGCCTTCTTGACACGCCCCTGTTGAATCGCATCTTTTGGAGGTAAATCGTCAATGGATTCGAGATCTCCCCGTGTCAAGGGCCATGCCAAAGGCGCCTTGACTACCTTGAAAGTGTATTTGCCGATCGTATACACGGTCTCCCCGGCAAATTTTGTCACTTTGCAAGCTATTTTTACCGTCCCCTTCGTGACTTTGTAGGTGGTTTTCACAATGCTGCAGGAAAAGATATAAAGACAAGCAACTGCCAATAGGGTTCCGAAGAAACCGTGCGATATTTTTCGTTTATTAACAAGCATATTGTTATTATAGCATAATAATAAAAAATATTGAATGCCCCGGGTGCAATGCGCTGTCTTTAAATAGTGCTGAAAGCTATTTCGTGTCCGTCCATAAATGGTCTTTTTGCCCAATCTTCCGTCTTCGCAATAGCTATGACGGGACAATCTGCGTTACGCTCAAAAAATATAGGCAATAACAAAAAAAACA
>JABMQM010000276.1 GCA_013203195.1 Desulfobacteraceae bacterium
ACTATCTCCATGCCGCGCCCGCCCAGCACGTATGACGGCCGCACCATTAAGGGATACCCTATTTGCCCGGCAACAGCCAGCGCCTCCGCTAGGTTGCTGGCCATTCCGGATTCCGCCATGGGGATGCCAAGCTCTTGCATCATCTGGCGGAAGCGGTCGCGGTCCTCAGCCAGATCTATCGTCTCCGGTGATGTGCCCAGTATGCTGACCCCGGCCTCGGCCAGCTCGTTAGCAATATTGAGCGGGGTCTGGCCGCCAAACTGGACAATGACACCCTCCGGCTTTTCCTTCTCGTAAATACTAAGAACATCTTCAACGGTCAGTGGTTCAAAATAAAGTTTGTCGGAAGTGTCGTAATCCGTGGAAACAGTTTCGGGATTGCAGTTGATCATGATAGAT
This sequence comes from Desulfobacteraceae bacterium, assembly GCA_013203195.1. Classification (GTDB taxonomy): domain Bacteria; phylum Desulfobacterota; class Desulfobacteria; order Desulfobacterales; family UBA11574; genus Desulfatibia_A. Next base: position 400 of record JABMQM010000276.1, read on the forward strand.
TCATAGCCTTCATCCCGTATAGCAAATGCGGCGTGCACACAACAATAGTCGAATTCAATGCCCTGTCCAATCCGGTTGGGCCCGCCGCCTAAAACCATTACTTTTTTGCGGTCACTGACGTCTACCTTGTCGGGTGCATTGTAGGTCGAGTAGTAGTAGGCTGCATTTTCCACTCCGCTGACCGGAACCGGCTCCCAGGCCTGAGCTAAACCCAAAGCAATGCGCTTGTCACGAACATCCTTTTCGGGAAGGCCTAAAATCTGGGCCAGATATTTATCGGCAAAACCGTCTTTTTTGGCCTGAATCAGCAGATCATCGGGTAGCATCCGGCCTTTATGCGGCAGAATCTGTTCTTCAAGTTTGACCAGTTCCTGCATCTGTTCGATAAACCACGGTTTAATGTGAGTGATCTCATAAAGTTCCTGGATATCGGCACCTTTGCGCAGGGCCTCGTACATCATAAACTGGCGTTCACTGGTAGGCGTTCCCAGCATGTTGCGCAATTCGTCCAGGGATTTTTCGTTGAAATCTTTGGCAAAACCGAGACCATGGCGATTGATCTCCAGGGACCGGATCGCTTTTTGAAAAGCTTCTTTATAAGTCTTGCCGAGGCTCATCACCTCGCCCACAGCCCGCATCTGAGTGCCAAGCTTATCTTCAACGCCTTCGAATTTTTCAAAGGCCCAGCGGGCAAATTTAACAACGACATAGTCACCGGAAGGGGTGTATTTTTCCAGGGTTCCGTCCCGCCAGTAAGGGATTTCGTCCATGGTCAGTCCTCCGGCCAGCAGCGAGGAGACAAAGGCAATCGGAAATCCCGTGGCCTTGGAAGCCAGTGCTGATGAGCGGGAGGTGCGAGGGTTAATCTCAATGACGACGACCCGTCCGGTTTTGGGATCATGTGCGAACTGGACATTCGTTCCGCCGATAACTTCAATCGCTTCCACAATGTCATAAGAATATTTCTGTAAGCGCTTCTGTAAATCGGGATCAATGGTCAGCATGGGAGCCGTGCAAAAGGAATCGCCGGTATGCACACCCATGGCATCAACATTTTCAATAAAACAGACGGTGATCAACTGGTTTTTGGCGTCCCGGACAACTTCAAGCTCAAGTTCTTCCCAGCCTAAGACTGATTCTTCGACCAAAACCTGATTAACGATACTTGCAGCGAGGCCGCGTGCAGCGACTGTGCGCAGCTCCTCGACATTGTAAACCAGGCCGCCGCCCGTACCGCCCATGCAGTATGCCGGGCGAATTACGACGGGGTAGCCCAATTCCTCTGCGACCTTTTCGGCATCCTCGACGCTGTTAACCGCCTGGTTTTTCGGCATCTCAATTCCGAGTCGGTTCATGGTTTCCTTGAAGGCTGTTCGGTCTTCTCCGCGCTCAATGGCATCGATGTTGACGCCGATAATCTTGACACCGTATTTTTCAAGCACACCGGCTCTGGCTAACTCGGACGACAGATTCAAACCGGTCTGGCCGCCCAGATTCGGCAGCAGGGCGTCCGGTCGTTCGGCTGCAATAATATCGGTAATCGTCTGAAGGTTGAGCGGCTCAATATAGGTTACATCGGCCATGCCCGGATCCGTCATAATCGTAGCCGGATTAGAATTCACCAGTACGATTTCATAGCCAAGGCTGCGCAGTGCCTTGCACGCCTGGGTGCCGGAATAATCGAATTCGCACGCCTGACCGATGATAATAGGTCCTGATCCGATAATTAAAACTTTATTAATGTCGTCACGCTTTGCCATAATAATCCCTTTTTTTCTCCAAATGACCCTAAAATCGCATTACGATTTTATAAAACACGGCTGCACCGCTCAATTAAGTTTAGAAATAACTGCTCCCATCCCAGCAATGAGTACATAATTTTTCTTTTGGCAGTCCGATCGCTTCCACAAGGTTTTCCAGTTTTTGATATTTTAAAGACGTAAGGCGTAACCTCTGCTTTATGCTGTCAACCATGGCCGCATTTTTTTCTGAATTCGATTTGGCATACTCGTCCAAATATTTATCCTCGGCGCCCTCAAGCGCTTTGATCGCTTTGCGTCCCGCAAGGTCGAGAGTCGATCGCGACGTCGAAAAATTGAGATACTCACAGGGATAAATCAGGGTCGGACAGGCCGGCCGCATATGAACCTCTAATGCTCCAAAATCAAATAATATTTGGACGTTGTCCTGCAACTGTGTACCTCTAACAATGGAGTCTTCGCAAAAGAGGATTCGATTCCCTTCTATCAGTGCTTTATTGGGGATTAGTTTCATTTTGGCCACAAGGTCTCTGATGCTTTGATCCTGCGGCATAAAACTTCTGGGCCATGTGGGTGTATATTTGACAAAAGGTCTAATATAAGGTTTTTGTCTCTGATTGGCGTAACCGAGGGCGTGGCCGGTTCCCGAATCCGGAATACCGGCAACATAATCGATCTCAACCTCGTCCTCTCTTGCAAGCGCCGCGCCGCATCTGTTGCGTACAAACTCTACATTAATGTCTTCGTAGCTTGAGGCGGGATATCCATAGTAAACCCATAAGAAAGCACAAATCTGCATTTTTTCCGAAGGCTTCTTTCTCTGTTCGTGACCATCTGCGGTCATAAAAACAATTTCACCCGGCCCCAAATATTTATCTATCTCGAAACCAAGATTGGG
>JABMQM010000277.1 GCA_013203195.1 Desulfobacteraceae bacterium
CTGTTGTGGTCGGCCTTGGCCTTTGGATGGGGTCGCGGTTTATGGTTTAAGTACAGGTATTCTTAAATACGATTACGTAAAATAATTGGTTTATTCATTTCATTCATTTAAAAGTTTAAAGTGCCTAAAGTGATCTAACGTGCCTAAAGTTAAGGTATTCTATCAATTTTTATTATAATTGCCTTCGCCGAAGGCGAATTCCATAACTTTAGCTCACTTTAAGTACTTCAAACTTTAGGCACTTAAAAGGTTTCAACAGCATGAAAAGGTGTCCTCATAAAATACGTCACCGAATAGAATTAGGGCACTAAGGAGTTATTATGGGACAGTTTATTTACCTTAAGGATGTAGTGACCTTAGCACTTGACCAGGAAAAATGTGTGGGATGCGGGACGTGCACCGTCGTATGTCCCCATGAAGTGATCTTATTGGACAACGGCAAGGCCCGCATAGAGCATCGCGACGCTTGCATGGAATGCGGTGCCTGTGCCCAAAACTGCCCGAACGCAGCTTTAAGCGTCGATGCCGGTGTCGGCTGTGCCGCGGCGGTGATAAACTCCGCTTTGGGCCGCGAAGGTTCGGCCTGTTGCTGTGTTATCGATAACAAAGAAGCTTGCGAATAATTAAAGGCCCATCTCTTTTAACTCTTGCAGTAACATCTCCCCCTGAGAAAGGCTGTCAAAAATGGCTGCGGACGTGATGGTCGCAGCCGAAACCGCATCCACTTCCGGGTTAAACAGCAGCCGTTTAGAAATAGATTTCCCGAGTATCCGCCGGCGCATTTTAGCCACATCCTCAGCATTCCAAGGTTTGTTTTCAATCTTGGTCAATTGTAGAGGTTCAAACCTGAGGATTTCGCCGGCAGCGTCAAAGGCATAAATGAAATGGGTATCATGACAGTCAACACAGGCCGGAGCGCGGCTGATGACTTCTGCAAAAAACCTCTGAGATTTGCCTTTATGCTCAATAACACAAGTGTAGACGTTTCTTGAACTATTTTTGAGGGAAATTTTTTGAAAGTTTTTCACTTCTCCGGCAAAACCAGCAAAGACATTGCGGGCTTTTGCCTCCAGCTCTTTTTCAGAGAGTATGGCTTTTACAGAAACGACCTCCCTTGTTTCTTTCTGACTCTCCTTTAGAATTGCAGCTATTTCCTTGTTCATCAATATGCCTAAATCAGCAAACACTTGGCGGTATTTCAGATTAGGGCCAAGATGTGTGCCGGCGGTAATTCCGGGCCGGCCTGACAAATCCTGGCGCACATATATGCTAAAAGGGGTGCGGCTCCCGCCTATGGCTTTGTGCATTTCAAAATACGGATCAGGAATAACGGGAAACGGAACCTCATTTTTTTCACGAAAATCTTTTACTTCCAAATCCCCGTTCCCGGCGGCAATCCCAATGATTTTAATGCGACCTTGGGTTGCCGGCACACTCTCTATTAATTTAAATAACTGATTGTATACCGGAGCCTGTTTTTTACAGCTGTAACAATAGACGCTCAAAATCTCCACAAGGACTAAATCCGCCTTTACCCGGCTTAAAGTAAACGTCTCTCCCTCCGACAGCCCGAGATATTCTCTTTCGGCTGCATCTTTGGGCACCGGCAAAGCGGTTTCGGGAAAAAGATCACCGGCCTTGATAAGGTTTACTGTTTGCGCCCCAGCTTTATCAAAGGAACCTCCCAAAAATGAAAACATGCAAAATACCGCAACTATCAATAAAGTCGATTTACGCATAACGCCTCCTTCCCGAGTTTGATTATAACAAATGTAATATTGAAAGATATAAACCAGATGAGGTCCACTGTCAAACATACCGCAAATACCTGGTAACAAAACCCATGGGCTGTTTACAGTACTAATTATAACGAATTCATCAGCCACATATGGCGACATTTGCAATTATTCAGCAAGTTTTCGTGCTTTTTCAACATGTTGACTATTGTTTCGTTACACTGTTTTTACTTGACACATACCTTAGCCTCCCCTATGTACTGAATAATAACCCAGAACGAAAAATTCTGAATCTGTGAACGCTTACAAAGGAGGTAACTCTATGTACGTCGGCCGTATTATGCATACCCATCTTGTGACTATTCCCCCTGATACGACCATAACAAAAGCAAGGGATATCATTGCTGAAAAACAGATCCATCACCTGCTGGTAGTGAACGAAAGCGATGAGCTGCTTGGAATTATCTCCGACAGAGACCTTAAGCAGAGCTGGGCTTCTCCGGCCACAACACTCAGCGTCCATGAATTGAACTATCTGTTAAATCAGCTGACCGCCGATATGATTATGGTTAAAAAAATTATCACCATCTCTCCGAACACAACGATTGAGCGGGCTGCCAACATCATGCAGGAAAACAGAATCAGCGCCCTGCCGGTAATGGAAAAGGATAAACTAGTAGGGATTATTACCACCAACGATGTCATGGAAGTTCTGCTTCAAGCGATCGGAATCAGCGAAGACAGTACTCGTTTTTCCGTTCTGGTCGAAGACCGCATCGGGGTAGTGGCGGAAGTATCAAGGCTCCTTCAAGAACATCAGATCAACATTCGGAGCCTGGTTACCTGGCCGGAGAAAAAGCATCCGGGTATTTATCAGCTCTTCATGCGTGTGGCCGCTAAAGATGGAGAAAAGGCGGTTTCGGTACTAAACGAGGGGGGATTCAACGTACTCGCGGAATATGTTCAGGATCTCACGCCGTACCTCCCAAAGACATAAATAGAACCAGGATGGAACTAATCATGCGTGAATCTAAAAAATGGAATTGGTTTTTTTTCACACTGAGCCTATTTTTTACATGGATCCTGACATTTTCTTGGGGGTATAGCCAAACTTACGTTTCCGGAAAAGTGATCACCGCAGATAAAATGGTTGTCGCAAGTGGTGCCGTTGCTTTGGAAAAAGGAGAACTTCATAATAACGCATTCCGTGCAGGTGGAAAAATAAACCCGGACGGCACATTTAAAATTCCGCTTCCATCCGGGGGCCCCTGGGGTTTGCACGTGTATAGTGAAAAATACCTTTATTTTCCACTCCAAATTCAAATTGCTGAGGCATCTGACAATGAAATTCCCGTCATCCTTCCGGTCGATGGAAACACCGATGATGACCCGCGAATTTCAAACATTCGATTTTCCAAAATGTCCGATCAGACATTTCGGATCACATTGCAGGTGGATGATGCCAACGACAACCTCGGGCCTCAGATGCTGGCGATTGATACCAAACGTTTTAAATCCTATAGGTTAAGGCCGAAAGCAGGTGATCTGCAAGACAAAAAGAACGCTTTCCCGACCGGAGAGTACGTCTCACCACTTATTCCCGTGGCATTGGATGGAGAGGACCTGAGGGATTGGCTTTTTGCCGTGGCCGATCATCAGTGCAGCAACGGTGCCATTTACAATGGGCAGGGCCAATCCGCCTTTAAGCCGCCCATACCGCATACCGAGAAATTGATTTGCGCAGTCCCGGGAATCTGGAAATCAAATTTTGGGAAAGTGTATAAATTCTCACAGACGGCTCCTGGTACGCTCAACGGCGAACAGTTCGAAGGTAATTTGATCATTGATAAAATGGAGCAGAAGGCAACAAAAATTTTCCTTGATTATCGATATAAAGAAGAAAAGGGAAAGGCTGAACTCCAATTACTCTGTCAAGAAAACAATGTTATCTTGAAAGGAACGTTTAGCCTACCCGAACGCTCCGGGGAATGGATCTTCACCAAGTTGAAAAATGCGAAAGTTGCTCCCATGGGCAAAGACCTTTTTGCGGCAAACTGTTCGGTTTGCCACTATTCTGATCGTAAAGACTACAAAGTTGGCCCCGGCTTATTGGAATTGTTTAAAAACCCCAAGCTCCCTTACTCAGAGCTACCTCCTAGTGAAAAAGTCCTGCGCGCGCAGATCATAAACGGGAGTGAAAATATGCCGCCGTTTAAGCACTTGAAAACTGAACAAGTTTCGGCCATTATTGATTATCTGAAAACGCTTTAGAAGGGGGATCCGTTTCACCGTACAACCGGTCCCGAACCACGGGGGGTAATCCAGTCGGTAGCTGTGCAAACAGCCAGGTTCAACGCATGAGACCTTATCGCCTCTTTAAAGTGAGTTGTTCGGCAATATTTATTTTAGTCATATTAACGATAATTTTAGGCAATTCAATCGTGCAGGAAGTACTCCTTAGTCCTCCCGGGCTGCGACCCACTAAGGATCCTGCCATCGTCATTCCCTCCGATCAACGCTATCCAAACCAGCCGCCGAATTTGCCGAAGTATCGTACTGCTACCGGAAAAGCGGCCAAAGGTTGGGCCAGAAAATATGTTGAAACTCGCCGTTTTGCCAGCGACCAGAGCGCCTTGATTTATTACCGGGTTTCAGATCTGGCACACTCCAGCGTCATGAAGGATTCGAAAGCGTCCCAAGCGCTGCATATCTGGCCCGTTGGTACCATCATCATTTTGGAAAGCTACAAAGGAAATGTTAATTCACCCAAGAATGCAAAGCTTATTGAAATTGTAGCAATAAAAAAAATGAATGGCCATAAGGGCTCTTCCGCTTCTGCTTACTTCCCGGTGAAATGGAGTTATGCCAGAGTTACACAGAAAGGAAAGCCCTCGATCACTTCGCAGAAGGTAAACGAATGTCACCAGTGCCACAGCATTGCCTTTCATCTTACGGGTGATCTCGTTTTTACTCCGTTTCCGTAAAAAAATGTCAGGTGTCCAATTACAACGGCCCGTAGACGATTAGGCCCAGGCAGAAACAACGGACGCGCCTATGAACCTTTTTTCAGCAAAAAATCTTCCCCTGAGATCTTTTCAAATACTACCATTGCTCCTTTTATTCGGGATTAACGAGTTTGTGGTTCGGAATTCTTGTGGTGGACGCTCTACGCGGGGATGCCTTTCATGCAGCCGGATACCACCGCACTCTTCATGTTCTTTTTTTATGATATTCCAGTGCGCATTTTAGCATGCAGTGGTTACTTTTTCCAATTGTAAAAGGTAGGAAAACGTTTTGTTGCCGGGCCAATTTTCTGATAATGGGCGGTCTTTATACCTATTATAATATTCCAGAATATCTTCGAACGTATCCAAATCATTCCATCCGGAAAGCAGCTTGACATTGAGTCCCATTTTTTGGGCTTTTTCAAGACTTATGGTAAGTACGTTTTCAGTGCTCCAGGGAATATTGCGAAACAATTCCGGATAAGGTTTGCGCATGCCTACCAGATAATAACCCCCATCACGGCAAGGTCCGAACACAACTTCGGCCTGTTTTGACGAAAGGAGCTGAAAAGACTCTTTTATTATGGACTTTGGCAAATCGGGGCTGTCACTGTCAACAATTGAGACGGCATCATAGCCCCGGTCGAATTTTTCTAAAAAAATATTGTTCAATCGTTCCCCCAGGGTTTTGCCTCGTTGTGCAAAAAGCTCAAAGCCGTCCAAAGCCAATGCAGTGAAAGTTTCTCTGGCATCCTCGGGTGTGAAGGCAATCGCCCGATCGATCCCGTTAAGGGCGCTGATTTCCCTTAATCTGTCCTGCAAAAAACAGCTATACAGACGAGCAGCCTCTTCCGGTGAAAGTTCGGGGAAAAGACGGGTTTTAACTTTTCCGGGCACGGGTTCCTTTGCGACCACCACCAGTATTTTTGCTGATTTTTTATCCATTTAAAGACTCCAGAGGGTGCCGCAACCTTTACAGCATTGCGGGGGCTGTTCAGTTTGACGTTTTTTTCTAAAGGCCCTGTACCTATGTCCGGACCAAATTTCGGCCAGGGAGCTATCAAAAACATTGCCCAGAATGATAGAATCGTAATCAGAGGTGGCAAAAGGAGAAATGCAGCACGGCAGAACGTTGCCGTTGGCGGTAATGTACATGAGGGTTTGGGGCCGATAGCACTTCTTCCATGGCAAGGGGTTACCGAAACCTGTCTGCAAACTTTCAAGCGGGTTGCTGAGTCCGGAAGCATTGAATTGAACACCGGACTGCTTGGCAATTTCGTGACTCTCATGTATCAATTCAGCTGTTGCTGCATCTGAATCCACGAGGGTCTTTTGAGGCCTTGCCAGACCGTATCCCTCATCGTCATGAAAATAAACCAGGCGTTGCAGATAAACTTCGGTTACACCCAAGGAAGCTGCCAGCCTAACAAAATCAGGAAGCTCAGAAATATTTTCCCGGGTTCCCAGATACCAGAGCGATAGTTTGGGATTAAAAACTTGAAGAGATTTAATGCGTTCAGAAAACACCTGCACATTACTGACGATGCGGTCGAATTTGTCGCTATCGCGCATCGCCTTATATCCTGCCGGGGATGCGGCATCCAGGGAGATGCGCAGTTCGTCAAGGCCGGAATCGATGAGTTGAACCTGACGTTTTTCATCCAGTAATACACCGTTGGAATTAAAAAATACATATGCCTTCCGGTCTTTAAGATATTGGATCATATTGGGTAGTTCTGCGTTTAAAAGCGGTTCTCCAATCCCGTGCAGCGCTGTCCGCTCAAGTTCCGGCAGTTGGTCGCATATCATAATGAGTTCTTTAAGCGACAGGTCGCGCTGTGGTTCCCAACTGCCTCTGTACAAAATGCACCCCTTGCATTTGAGATTACACCTGCTGGTCGTTTCCAGGTAGAGATTTTTGGGAAGCTTTAAATTTGAACTACTGTTTGCATGCATTTAGATTCCCCTGACGATCGTCGTGCATATACTGCCTGTACGCAAGGGCTTGGCCGCCGCGGAGACTCTAGCTTCCAGCTTAATCGGTTTACCCTGAAATATCGGACAGTACTCATCCGGTTTTTCAAACCGACCTCTGAGTATCCGCCGGGCGGCACACCCGCCGCCGCAATTGCCAACGTGTTCGCAGTCCAGACAGAATTGCGGAATTTTATGGGTTTGTTTAAATAGGGACGATTGAAAGATAGTCTCTTTTTTTTCAACAAGATCCTCGATGGTAAGATCGGAATTCGGCCAATAAACACAGGCCTTCAAAAGTCTGTCAGGTGTTATGCGCATGCTCCGGCCTCCGCACGGTGTGCCCTTTAAACCCTTTAACCCCAGGAAGGTGTTGACCAGCGGCTCGCTCACGGAGATGATCTCGCTACTGCTAAACAGGGCTTCAAAGGCCTGCCAATATTGATCGAAGCTCGGCATGAATTCAGCGGTATACATCGGCTGATAGACATTGACCCGAAAGTCGGCCCCGAATGAGGCTGCAAGCTGGGCGATGCTGCCCAGATCTTTGTAATTCAGGTTCATGAGCACAGCTAAAATCGAAACCCGGATGCCAAGGCGCCTGCACCTGGCGATGCCATCCATGACTGTTTTCCAGTTGCCTTGGCCGCGAAAGTCATCATGACGTTTTTGATCGGGAAAATCGACTGAAAATTCGACATCACCGAAATATTTGAGAACATCATCAGGAGTGATGGAAAGCGTGTAACCGTTTGAAGCCAGGGTAAGTTTTATCTGTCTGGCAGTCAGGTATTCAAGTATCTCAAAATATTCAGGATTTAAACCGTTTTCTCCTGTGCCGAATCCGATGGAACTGATCTCAAGGCTCTCGCACACCTTTTGAATATCGGCCAGCGTTAAATTATATATCCGGTCCTGATCACGATAGCAGTGTGCGCAGGATAGGTCACAGTCGCTGGTCAGACCGATTCCTAGCGAAACCATAGAAAACCTCCTTTAATTTCTTGCCGGTATTGCATTTAACCTTTCCATAGGTATCTCAAGGGCACCAAAAACATGTAATAGGTGGCCATAATTGTTCCTTTTAGCGTACCCGTGACTTTTGACGTCCCGATGCGTTTGCGGTAGGTTATCGGCACGCTTTGAATCCGCAGGCCCTGGCGGGCTGCCTTGACCACCATCTCCACCGGCCACCCATAGGTCATTTGCTCCATATTCAAACCGAAAAAAGCGCTGGTTTTAATTGCCCGAAAAGAGCCGATATCCGAAATGTGAACTCCGTAGAGCAGTCGCAGCAGCAGTACAATCAAACGGTTACCCAACTGGCCATGCAGCGGCATGGCTCCCTTCTCAAGCACTCCTCCGATACGACTGCCAATCACCAGGTCGGCTTGATCTTGAACCACCGGCATTGCAATCACATCCAACTGGCGGGGATCATCGCTGCGATCTCCGTCTAAAAATACGATTATATCACTCTCCCGGGCGGCCTTGGCTCCTGCCAGACAGGCTGATCCATATCCGCGGCGCGGTTCATGAACAACCCGAGCACCGGATAAGATCGCCTGTTTTGCAGTCTCATCCGTAGAGCCATTGTCAACGACAAAGATATCCTGTACCCGATCTCCGGGAACTGCCCTGACCACCCCGCCGATGGCCCGGGCTTCGTTGAGTGTTGGAATGACAACTGATATTTTCACGTCTGAACCTTAAGGAATTCTGCCAATTTTTTTTGATTCGCTCGCTGTGCAGTTCAAACCACGAAGACCACGAAGATCATGAAGCAAAATAAAGTAAAAAAAGCTTCGTGCTTCTTCGTGTCCTTCGTGATTAATAATATTTTTGCCATCATCAATACGAAAGTGAATGAATGTGGTTCGTTTCCGACCTCTGTTTTCCGACCTCCTTGGCTCGACGTAGCTTCAGCGTAGGCGGCTGACCTCAGACTTCTGTATTACCGCAACGGTTCCCTGGCATTCAATGCCCAGTCATAATGAATGTAAGCAATCTTTGGATTCCGTTCAAAAACCGCCAGCGCTTCCTTGGCGAGGTAAGGTTTAATAAATTCCAGCACAGAACCCGATTTCAAGGTAAAATCACCAGCAAACCAGTCAAATAATTTAGACAGATAGAGCGTATTTTCGACATAATCAATTCGAGTCCCCCGGGAAGAATTAATATATTTGCGGGTCGCTTCTTCCATCCTGGCCTGGACATTCTCTTGGGTAAACGCAAATCTTGCCAATGGGGGACAGCTTGATGAAGCACAGACGATGGCAAAATGAATCCTGGGATCTTTGAGCCTCTTTCGCAGTATCTCATTTTCGATATCGTCCTGGCTCAATCGTCTGCCGGCCACGATATGTTCCCGGGTGGTAAAAAACTTGGTGGCGGTCCAGACCCAGGGGATAAGCGTTTCACGCACACTCTTTTTGGGCCTCCACTTGATAACTTTATCTATGGTTACTGCATTGTAAGCATTAAGCCAGAAAGCCAATTGGCCATTTCCGGACAGTTCCTCCGCTTTAGCTTGCTTCAAAGATTCCATGTATTCCTGGAAACGCGGGTCTTTTGCGATACGGTTGTAATCTACCAAACCCTTATTGTCCACGTACTGTTTAAGAATCTGGTCAAATTTAGAATGATCAAAGGTTTCAGCGAAAATGTCTTGATGCATGCTGCTGAGTACGAATACTGCAAAGAATAAGATAATACGTTTTCTCATCATTTTGAGGCCTCCACGATTTTTTCGGTCCTGTTCGCGGTAAAAAAGCCGCTAACCCAAGTTTGACGGGCATAGCGTTTAAAGATATAACCGGTTGCAAGAAGCGCAAACAGGGGAAGATATTCAAGCAATAAAACCCAGACGGGCATGATACCCATTGGAGACACATACTTTATATAGGAGAGTGCAACCGTGCAAGTGAATATCAGCCAGGCAATAGAGGGAAAAAAGGTTAGAAAAGGAATCAGCATAATAACATACCAGGGATGCAGCGCAGCCGGCATCAATACGATTAGCAAACCAATTAAAACATAAGCGCAGCGGACAACCTGCTCTTTTTGCTTTTCTGTAAAAAAGAAAAAAAATCCCGCGGCCATCAGAACAAGCATAAATATTTTGGTCAGAAGGAAATAATCCAGCCCTGGAAAGAGATGCATGATCAGATATTTTAACCCTAAGTTGAAACTTTCATAGGAATTTTTAAAATAAATCGGTAGAAATCCCGTTATTTTACTCTCGGCTTTCAAAAATGGGAGATAAAGAAGCAGGAAAGAACCGACGAAAACGGCCACCCCCTTGATTCTTTCGCCTCGATTTAAAAGCGCCGGCAGGATAAAAGCCGGATATAGCTTGGTCGCACTTGCAAATGCCAGGGCGACGACTGCAGGCGTTTTCCTATTTTTAGCATTCAGGTAAAACGCCAGAACCATCAAAAAGACTGTCAACCCTTCCAAATGCCCGCTGTAACCAATTTCGAAAATAACCAGAGGATTCCAGGCATAAATAAAAAGCCTTGTTTCTTCGAAGCCATAAGCCCTGAGAAGTGCAAGCAGCACCAACAGAGTCATCACGTCAAAAAAGACCATCAGACCCTTAAACCCAAAAATTCTGTCCCCGACCAGGATGTGGGAAATACGGAAGAACAACTGAGCGCCCGCAGGATAGATGGTGGGAGATTCTTTGCGATTGATATGCGGATATATCTCGTCATCCCTTAAGGATTTAAGTTTTTCAGATGATGGCGGATAAAGATAAGGATTGATGTCATTTCGCTGCACGCGACCGTCCCAGATATAGCGATACATATCTGTTGAAAGTACTGTTGGATCGGTTGGAACCAAAACGGCCCTGAAAAATATTGCAAAAAATATTATTATGACTATCAGGCTTTTTGAGCGCCCAATCTGAGGCAGATAATTGAAAATAAGATAGACACCGATAAAGTAGAGTATCGCCAGGAACAGAAACAAAGATAAAAACAAGTGGATGTCGGTTTTATATAGAAATTCGGGCATGAACCTATCAAGCTTGAAATTAAACAGGTAGACGGCTCCGGATATTAGGCCCAACCCAACGATTCCGGCATGAATGGGGTGATGTTTGAATGGGTTTGTTGCTTTATTGTTCGGTTTTTTTATATCCATGTTTTACAGAAAGAAAAAAGACGTAAAAAAATCCTGCGGTATAAATAAACAAAAAGGGGCTGATCAGATATTTGCTGAAGAAAAGAAACATGAAAAATCCGGTCAGAGAATAGAGCCCCAAGATAAATTCAATAATGGATACAGAGTTAAGGGGAATGGAATAGCGCTTGCCTTTCCATTGATCTTCCTTGCTCTTGATTCCATACTTGGGCGTACGGATAAAACCGCTTTCCATACCCAAGAACGCTTCAAGGACTGCCTTGGTGTTATTTACAGCGATACCGGTGCCCAGACACATTAGAAACGGCAGGTATTTAATGCGGCTTTTCCAGTCACGGTAAAGAATGCGTTGTGAGAAAAGGTACAGGGAGGAAGGTCCACAGGTGGCCAAACAAAACAGTGTGAAAATCATGATGGGATAAGCGAGACTTTCAAAAAACCATCCGGTGTAGAGCATCGGTATCGAAGTTAACACCACCAGGAGCATCATGGGATGGACCATGTAATGCGTCAAGTGTAAAAAAGCCTGGATTTTCACAAACATGGAAACATCAGACTTGAAAAGCTCCCCCAAGTTTTTTTTGGCTGTCTGAATAGACCCTTTGGCCCAGCGATGCTGCTGGGATTTGAAGGCATTGATCGTCACCGGCACCTCGGCAGGACATACGACCTGCGGCGCAAATGCCAGTTTCCAGCCTTTTAGCTGGGCCCTGTAGCTTAAATCCAGGTCTTCGGTCAGGGTGTCGGCCTGCCAGCCGCCCGCATCTTCTATCGTTTTTTTTCGCCAAACGCCTGCCGTTCCGTTAAAGTTCATAAACAGGCCGCTCCAGGCCCGCGACGCCTGTTCTATGGCAAAGTGGCCGTCAATACCCATTGACTGGGCTCTCGTAAGCATTGAGTAATCGTAGTTAAGATGGCCCCAGCGGGTCTGGAGCATACCTATATTAGGGTCAACAAAATAAGGAATGCTCTCTTTCAGGAAATCCGTATTGGGGACAAAATCGGCATCAAAAATTCCGATGAACTCCCCTTTGGCAGATTTCAGGCCTTCTTTCAAAGCACCGGCCTTAAACCCGATGCGGCTGGTGCGGTGGATGTAAACGATATCAAAGCCCCGGGCTTTCATTTTTGCGACCATGGCCTTGGCGATTCCGACCGTATCGTCGGTGGAGTCGTCCAGAACCTGGACTTCAAGCAAATCTTTGGGATAGTCAATGCGGCAGACGGCATCAATCAAGCGTTCGACGACATAAAGCTCATTGTAGATCGGAAGTTGAATGGTTACGCGCGGCCAGTTTTCGGCAGAAACGTCTCTATAAAATGTTTCTTTTATTTCTGCATGCGTTTTAATGGCTTTGGGATAATTCAGACGATAAAACACCAAAAGGACGTAACAATTTATACCATAAATAAAGAGTGAGAAAAGAGCCAAAAGATAGATACATAAATAGGCATATTGAATGGGTTCCATCTCATATCCGCGTACAATACTTTCAGTCGTCTTGTCTTGCTGCTTTGGAACTCTTTTTAGTTTGATCTTGCCGTATGGAAGAGCATGAATTAATTCTGTCCATCCTAATCTGAAGGGGTATTAAAAATCAACGTAAAAAAGCCAAAACTCGATTAGGCGTCTGTAGTCAGTTGTCCGTAGTCAGTGGTTTTACAGGTTCGTAGGGCCTCTTTTTGTTTTTCATCTGTAGTTTAAATATAAACTCGCTTCTTATTGCTTAGCAACCGACGACGGACAAAGGACAACGGACACCCAATTGAACGTTTTCGCTCAATTGGGGTTATGTTTTGTGTGCGATGATACACACGGCGGCATTGTGAATGTCATATGTTTCTATCTCAAATCCACTCTCTAGTAAAATTTCTCTTGTCCATTGCGGAAAAATGCGAATTTTTTTAAAAAAACTTTTTTTAAGATTCCAATGGTTTTTTTCCGTTCATAGATAATGTCATGGACTTTAACATAATCTTTTTCATAATCTAAAAAGCATGTAAAAATGGTGTTCGCATCATTGCGAATAGGAATAAAACGATCTAAACCTCTCAATTCAGTGGTTAAATCTCTGAAAGTTAAAATAACCCGGCCACCTGTTTCCAGGGCGTTGTAGATCATTGTTAAAAGGTGCCGGATGTCTTGATGTGTGTTCAAATGGGTTAAGGTATCGCCCATGCACACAACCAGTTCAATCCTGGCGGGGCAGTGTTTTGGGAAATTCAACAGATCATCGTTAACGATTTCAATCGGTACGCCCTTAGCGTTTTTCTTAAGCTCAGCCAATAGATTCTTACTCAAATCGATTGCAATAACGCTGAAACCCAATTCAGCAAGAGGAATTGATTGAAAGCCGGATCCGGCGCCTAGATCCACCGCGACCCCTGAACCACGGGGCTGCACGTGCTGATCCTTAAAAAATCTCCTGTTTTCCTCAATTTTTTTGGCTAATCCTCCCGACATCCAAGAGTAGTATTTTGCCAGATGTTTTTCATAATGTTCTTTTACGTATGATATCATCATTATAATTTGATCCCCAAATTTACAAATTTTCGATCAGGACGACAACTATTTGACCGGTGCCGTAAACGGCATTATCAGCAGGTGATGCAGGTTGAGTTTTTCGGACCGGTGATGCCCGCCTACCCCGATGCGGATACGGCTCTGGACGACATCTGTCACCATGGTTCCCAGAATTCGATCCCAAATCGAAAAAATCGTACCATAGTTTCTATCCCTTTCCTTGATAACGACGGAATGGTGAATACGGTGCATGGACGGCGGCACAAAAAGACCCCAATAAATTTTCTCAAACCATCCGGGCACGGTTAAACTGCTGTGCTGGAATTGAGCTGCAAAAACAAGCAGTGTTTCAAAAAAAAGCACGCCAAACATGTCCGCCCCGAGAAAGAACACAAGTGAAATTTTAATGACGGCGGATATGGTCAGTTCACCGATATGAAAACGAGTGGCTGTAGAGACATCCATGTTTAAATCCGTATGGTGAACCCGGTGAAATCGCCACAAAAAAGGCATTTCGTGATTCAGCAGATGCCAGACATAGAGCATAAAATCCATAAAAATGACCGTCACCAGCACTTTCGCCCACTGCGGTATCCCTGTCATGTTCAAAACCCCCAACTGTTTATCGGTTACATAGAGGCTCGTTTGAATCAGGACGGAAGCAAACAGCAGTTTTAGTATCAGGCTATTGAATATGGTAATACCCAA
>JABMQM010000278.1 GCA_013203195.1 Desulfobacteraceae bacterium
AAAATATCATTTGTTGATACCCCCTGGCTTGCCGCGGGGTCGTTCATTTATTTTTGAAATATTCGATAATATAAAAACTTCATTTTTAAGTCCCCCTTTAAGCGGGACGTTATATAAAATCGCGAAGCGATTTTATTAAAGGAGGTTAAGCGTGGTCATCGAGGAATTAAATCAAAGGGTTGCAGAAAAACATCTGCTTGTGAACTCGATCCGCAACGAAATTTCCAAAATCCTTGTAGGGCAGCGTAAGCTTATCGAAAGCCTCCTTATCGGGCTTTTCAGCAATGGCCATGTGTTGATCGAGGGTGTTCCGGGCTTGGCTAAAACCAGCGCTGTCATGGCCCTGGCTGCCACGGTTCAGGCCGATTTCAAACGGATTCAATTTACCCCGGATCTGCTGCCGGCCGACCTGATCGGCACAGAGGTTTATCGTCCTAAAACAGGTGAATTTACTATCAAAAAAGGCCCTATTTTTCACAACATCATTCTGGCCGATGAAATCAATCGGGCACCTTCCAAAGTCCAGTCCGCGCTGCTCGAAGCTATGCAGGAACGGCAGGTAACTATCGGCCCGACGACTTTCAAACTCGCCAACCCCTTTCTGGTAATGGCCACCCAAAATCCCATTGAACAGGAGGGTACCTATCCGCTGCCTGAAGCCCAGATAGACCGTTTCATGCTCAAAATCATTATCGACTATCCCAACAAATCAGAGGAAAAAGAAATCATGAACCGGGTGGGTTTTGAGAGCCCTGAAGAAACCAAAGCGGTTATTACACCGTCACAGTTAGAAGAGATTGCCGGTCTTATTAAAGAAATCTATGTAGACGAAAAACTCAAGGATTACATGGTCGATCTGGTTTTTGCTACCCGCAAACCCACGGAGTACAACATCGATATTTCCGACTATATTCAGTACGGGGCTTCACCCCGGGCCACCATCTTTTTGAGTCTGGCCGCCAGAGCTTACGCCTTTCTCCAGGGCCGGGCCTATGTGACTCCTCAAGACATCAAGGCCGTGGCCCCGGATGTGCTGCGCCATAGAATCATAATGACCTACGAGGCTGAAGCCGAGGACATCACCACGGATCAGATCATCGGGCATGTATTCGATTCTGTGGAGGTACCGTAGAAGAAGGAGCGCTGCGCTTTATGAGCGCTTCGCTTTAAGAGCACTGCGTTTGAGGAGCGGCCTGGCGGCCTTGAGGGGAAAAAAACAGGGCCAAAAGAGGGAGCTAAGCTTGAGGAGCGGTCTGGCGGTCTATAAGGAGAGAGATTGTGGAAGATTATGTTTTTCCATTTGAAAAGCTTGAAGTGTGGAATTTGTCTGTTGATTTCGCTGATTATGTGTTGAAGGTGCTCGAATCTTTTCCCGAGAATAAATACTTCAGGCTCATCGGTCAAATGGAAGCTGCCGTTGCCAGCGTTGCCCAAAACATTGCCGAGGGAAAAGGGAGACAGTACAACAAAGAATTTGTTCAGTATCTTTATATTGCCGAAGGCTCTCTTTTTGAAGTTTTAACACTATCAGAGCTATTTAGGCGCAGAAAATTATTTACAGACAAAGAAGCCACTAATATTAGAGAGCAGGCAATCGTAATTGACAGGAAAATTCGTGGTTTGATTAAGTCACTGAAGAAAAGAACGTAAGTTGGGCGCTCTAGTTTTAATGCCAAAAGCGTAGCGCTCCTCAAACGCAGTGCTCCTCAAGCGGAGCGCTCTTTTGTCCGAAGGACAAAAACTATGTTGCCAGCGGAAATAATTAAAAAAATTAAAAGAATACATATCAAAAGCGGACGAATGGTTAATACCATGATGGCCGGACAGTACCGTTCGGTATTCCGTGGTTCTGGCATTGAGTTCGAGGAAGTTCGTGAGTATACTCCCGGTGATGAAGTCAAGAGCATTGACTGGAAAGTGTCGGCACGTCTGGGACGCCCTTTTGTTAAACTTTATCGCGAAGAACGCGAGCTGATCGTTATGCTGCTGGTTGATATGAGCGCCTCCGGCGGTTTTGGAACCGCGGAGAGCATCAAGCAGGAGACTGCTGCTGAAATTGCCGCCGTTCTGGCTTTCAACGCTATTCGGAACAATGACAAAGTCGGAGCAATCCTGTTTACGGATCGGGTTGAAAAATATATTCCTCCCATGAAAGGATCGTCCCATGTGTGGCGGGTCATCAAAGAGATTTTTACGTTTCAGCCTCAGGGCAAAGGTACTGACATCAAGGATGCAGTCAGTTATCTGGGACGGGTTTGCCGCAAACGGACGGTTGCATTTCTGATTTCTGATTTTTTGGCTCAGGACTATTCGCGCCAGCTTAAAATCGCCGGTAAAAAACATGAACTGATCGGCATTCTGGTATCTGATTCCGGAGAATTTTCTCTGCCAAAGGCGGGTATCCTGTCGGTTCAGGATCTTGAAAGCGGCGAGCTCCTTATGATGGACGCGTTTGATCCTAAAACACGGCAGCAGTTTGAAAGCATGAAAGCCGCGGAATATCGAGCATCTAAAGAGACGCTTAAGGCGTCAGATATTGACTGCGTCGAAGTCAGTACCCGGGATTCGGTGGCAGACGTTTTGATAAATTTTTTTCGTTATCGAGAAAAAATGAGATAAATGTTTAATCGTAAGGTCATATTTTTTTTATGCCTGGGGCTGCTGGTGTTGAGTCTGCCGGGGGCTGCCCTGCAAGCAGTACCGAACACTCCAACAGATCCGCCTGACAAAACTAAAAGTCATTCTTTAAATAATACAGTACAAATAGATGATATACATGATATAAAATCATTAGAAAAAAATGGTATAAATCCGGCTCTGTTTTGGTATGGTGTGCTGGGATTTATTATTGTTGTGCTGGCGGCAGCAATATTGATGTACTGGAAAAAACGAAAAAAGACAATATTGGAAGTCGAGGCCACTATCTCTCCGGAAGAGGCTGCTTTGAATATGCTCGATGATTTGCATGCTCTGAAGGATTCAGACGGAAAAGCATTCTATTTTAGGCTTTCAATGATCTTAAGAGAGTATATCTGGCATCGGTTTGGTGTGGGGGCCCCCGAAATGACCACCGAAGAGCTGCTTCCAAGGATTGCAAAACTTGAGCTCGACAGCAGGTTGCTTCAAGGCGTCCGGGAGTTTGCGCGTATCGGCGATCCTGTCAAATTTGCCGAACAGCCGGCTGAAGCTGAAACAATGCAGCGTCATCTTGAATTTGTGCGCTTATTTGTAAACCAGACCACACCGGTATCGGTAACGGTTGATGAAAATAAGACTAATGATAGTGTTTTGCAATAGACGAGTCGTTAGTTACTGGTCATTGGAGTGCTGTGCTTGAGGAGCACTTCGTTTGAGGAGTGGCCTGGCGGCCTTGAGGGAAAAAAGGACAGGGCCCAAGAGGGAGCGCTGCGCTTTATGAGCACTTCGTTTGAGGAGCGGCCCTTCGCGCCTTGAGGGGATAAAAGGACAGGGCCCAAGAAGGGAGCCGCTATGCTTGATGAGCACTTCGTTTGAGGAGCGGCCCTTCGGGCCTTGAGGGGAGAAAAGACAGGTTCCAAAAGAAGGAGCGCTGCGCTTGATGAGCAC
>JABMQM010000025.1 GCA_013203195.1 Desulfobacteraceae bacterium
GAGCAAGGCCGCATCCGCCGTCGCCCTTAGAAAAGGGCTATGACGGGACAAGCAAGGGTTTTCGCCCGCTTGTCCCGCTGTTGCGGGGAGGCGTACTTTAGTACGTTGAGGGCGGAAACCCGCGGAGAACGCCGCTCATCGGAAAAATAGCCATTTATGGTTGGAAACTAATTGATTAGCATCAATCTACCGGACTCTTTATCCACGCCCATAAGCTGGATAACTTCATTCTCTTTTGAAATGATTTCGGCCTCAAAATAGCTGCCGGCGTCGTTAATCCGTCCAAGTTTCAGGTCCGGGTTCAGTCTTTTTACGTGCCGGGACACAATTTCAGAAGCCTGCTCTTGTGTTAAAGAGGGTCTGCGGGCCAATTCACCTGCTGGATAGCGCCGCTGCGGTGTATAGCTTTCACCGCCCTGAGCACCCACACCGCATGCGCCGGCATTTTTTGGCATCACAAAAGGTGTAATCCCAACGGCGATAACAGCCAGAGACAGAACACTTATGAATATGATTTTCGCTGAGCTTTTCATTTCTAAACCTCCTTATATGAATGTATTGCTATGTTAATAGCATTAGTCGTGCCAGATTATAAAAAAATATATTTTTTATTTTAACTTCTTTGATTATTTAATTATATTAACAATCTATTAATCGTTTTTAAATCTACGGGAGACCAATGCATGGATACAAAGTATCCAGTCAAGATTGTCAACCAGGTAAAAAGTAACCATGCCATATCAACCCTTTTCCACCAGCTTGCCGTCGGATACCTGTAAAATCCGGCGGGCATAACCGGCGCATTCATGACTGTGGGTGACCATGATGATAGTCGTGCCGCCGGCATTCAGGCCCTGGAGAAGCTGCATAACCTCACCGGTAGTTTTAGTATCCAGATTCCCGGTGGGTTCATCGGCCAGCAGGATCGGAGGCTCGTTCACAATGGCGCGGGCAATGGCCACCCGTTCCTTTTCACCCCCTGATATCTGGCTCGGCAGACGATGGCTCTTGTCCAGCAGACCCACTTGAGACAGAGCTTCCCGGGCCTTGGCTTGCTTGTCCTGCCTGGGAGCCTTTACTGTGGTCAGCGGCAGCATGACGTTTTCAACGACGGTCAGATAGGGTATCAGGTGGAAGCTCTGAAAAACAAACCCCAGAAATTCCCTGCGAAAATCGGCCCTTTGCTCCGGCCTGAGGCCGTAGACATCGATTTCGTCAACCGTTAAGCTGCCAACAGTGGGAGCGTTCATGGCCCCCATAATAGCAAGAAGGGTCGACTTGCCGGCGCCGGATTCTCCCATAATACCTACAAACTCACCGGATTTTATTTGGAAGCTGATTTCGCTGATAGCCGCAACGACACCATTCCCGTTGCCGTAATGTTTGCAAAGATTTTCCGCTACAATATAACTCATATTGAAACCTCCTACAATGCGCGCAGAGCTACGTTAGGATCAAGCCGCGCGGCCATCAGCGCCGGATAAATACTTGCCGCCAGTCCGACCAGTACGGCCAGCAAAAAGGCTCCGCCGGCCAGTTCCAGGTTTAAAGGCACCGCTATGGTTTGACTTTCGGTAAAAAAACGCAGGGCGATCTTGGTTCCCACAAAACCCAGCAGATATCCGATTATGCCAGCCAACCCGGAGACGATACCGGCTTCGATAAACACGATCCACATGACATGTTTTTTGCGAAATCCGATGGCTCTAAAAATTCCGATTTCCTGGGTGCGTTCACGTACACTGCCCATCATGGTGACCAGCACAACGAGGCTTCCGATCAGCACGACCACAGCGGATACACCGTAAGACAGTTTTTTGAACTGGGACAGAGTCTCCATGCGCCCTTTAACAACCTGCTGAATAGCCATTACCTTAGCACCGGGGAGGGCCTGGGAGATCTGTTTGACCATTTCCTCAATGGGGCAGGCCGTACAAAGGGCCGCCACTTCCGCCATGGAAATTCGCCCGGGCTTGTCAAGCAGTGACTGGGCGGTGGCCAGGCGCACGAAGACCAGCTGGTCGTCCTGCGAGCCGGTTGGCTCCAGAACTCCTGACACCTGGAGCCGGCGGCCTTTTATCTCTATTGTGCCGCCGATATCCAGTTCCATCACACGGGCAGTTTCAGCACCCAGCAGAACACTGTTTTCAGCCGGCTGGGTACCGTTTATCCGCCACCAGGGTTTTAAAATTCCGGCAGCCTCAAAGTCGACTCCGGCCAGCAAAACCCTGTGAGCATTTACGTTAATTACTCCTAAAACCAGGGGGCCGACGGCAGCGACGTTTCTGGCGTACTTGATGGAACTAATTTGCTCCAGATCCTTCTCCTTGATTTCCTCCATCTCAAAGGAAACGCCTCCTAAAGATAGCCCTCCGTATGTCAGTGAGAGGTTTTCGGTTTTGGGGACAACCAGAATGTTGGCGCCGTATTTTTCAAGCTTTGCGTTAATGTCGCTGGTCATGGCCTCTACCATGCTGATTACGGCGACTACCGTGGTAACACCGATGATGAGCCCGGCAAGAATAAAAGCGGCCTTGCCTTTGCGACGAATCATATTTTTCAATGCAATCTCTTTAAGTGTCATTATTAGGTCCTCTTCGAAAAATCAAAATACTGCTTTCCATTCAGGATGTCGTTAACTTTGATAACCAAGTTGTCATTTTCGATGGATCTCGTCAAAGGTGCCGGATTGCACCCGCCTTCGACCACATTGACAAGTACGGAGGCAAACCTGCGCCCGCAATTTCGGCAGACCATGTAGTCGCCGTCCTGGTAATACCCTTTTCCGGCCGGCCAGCATACATCGCAGGCATCATAGGCGGCCCGGATGATGCCGTCGGAACTCTTTAAAATAAAATA
Source organism: Desulfobacteraceae bacterium (assembly GCA_013203195.1). Taxonomy (GTDB): domain Bacteria; phylum Desulfobacterota; class Desulfobacteria; order Desulfobacterales; family UBA11574; genus Desulfatibia_A. The sequence goes on from JABMQM010000025.1 coordinate 2,860, forward strand.
TTTGATGGTGGTCTCGCTGCCCTTGTATTCAAAGAAGCGGGCCTTGCCGTCTGCAAATAGATCCACTGGATAAGTAACCTGAGAAATCTGAGAAACTGGAACAGCTGACGAAGTCTGCGACGGTGCAGCCAGGGTCCTTTGACCGTTGGTGGGGACAAAATAATATGCAGCACCCATAATCAGGGCTGCACCGGCTATCATGGCAAACAAAGGCAAACGGCTCTTTTTTTCGGTTCCAAGGACAGCGGCCTTTTTAGCTGCTGTTTTATCATCATTCTTAGTTTGAACCACCGCCTTTGGGGCTGTATCTTTTGTCCGGATCGATTTCTTTTTTTTCATGGATGAATTCTTTTTATTTTTAGCCATTGATACTTTCTCCTTAGAAATAAAAGCGTGTTACGATTTTATAAAACTCCCGCATCAAAGGCTGCGGGATAAGTTTGGCGCAAGGCACCGCACTTTCGCCTTAAAGAAGGATTTTATCTTTCATTTGGATTCATCCCGCGCTGTAGGCAGCGGGGAATTCAAATTTAAAGAGTTAAGCGGCACCAATCCCAAGTTTATGGTTGCCAAAGGGAAACGAGTTAGCAATGAGACTGAAAATGGATCTTTAACAGAGAAAAGAATTGTTTGTAAGATAAATTGGTGAGGATCGGGCGGTTGCCCTGGTACAAAATATTATATTCGCATTTTGGGGGTTAGGATTGTTGGAAAAGTAATTTATTGCAACAGATAGGCTGTATGAAGTTTTATAGTTGTCCGGTCTGACCGTCAAAGCGGCAATGTCCGGCACATCCGAATTTTGGCCCTTTTCAAAATCGCAGGGAGCACTTTGATCTCCGGAACAGCATCCGTGGGATGCAGATGGTGATTTGACTTCCATGCCATGCCGGGAAACCAACATGGAACTTTTCATACAAGAATCATCCTTGCATTCTTGAACCGAGAAAGCCTTAACTCCGGTTGCAAAAAGGCTCAGGCTGAAAAACAGAGCAAGTGAGATGCAAAAGGCTTTTCGAACTATTATTTTAGGTTTTGGGTTCATACGTTCTAAAATTAAAGCATGATGTCTTTGATGTCAATATACGAAAATTATATACCTGCCAACCAAAAAACCGGTAAAGACTACGATAATAATCAAGCAAATATTATGCCAGTATGGCCGATTCAGTCTGGCATGCCAAACTGTGATGCACTTCCATTTTCAAGGAACTTGCACTTTATCTTCTTGAATTATCTGCACTTTTCCCAGTCAAATTTACCTGCATTTATCCGGGATTAAGATGAAACAAATTTTTTAGAAAAAATAACCACAGGCATATAGTTGATATTCCGAGGGTTATTTTTTGAGCATAACGCAAAAATTGGGCCAAAAGACCATTTATGGATGGGCACTAGCTAGTGTCCTTTCACAAATGGTAGATTTTGGTTCGGGGCAAGGCCTGAGCGATTTTGAAACCGGAGGAATAGCGTGCTATTTTGAGGATTTCAAAAGAGTGAAAACGCTGCCCCGGGCCAAAAGATGCCGTTTGTGGATGGGCACTAAGCTCCATA
>JABMQM010000026.1 GCA_013203195.1 Desulfobacteraceae bacterium
AGCTCCGGCAGATGGTACTGGGGTTAAATCTGAAAGCTATTTAACCTGGGTGCCTTTGTGGCTGAATGGCCGCAAACTGAATACATATAACCATTGAAGAATGTTTTGGCAACTATAAATAAAAGCTGTTTGGCTGCCGGCTACGTTATAAAATGATTGTCCTAAGTACAGATATCTGTTATGACTACCAATATTATTTTTAATAAGGAGGAAGCGTGCTCGCTAAGGTTCTAAGCAGTGCTGTCATTGGAATAGATGCGTATCTGGTGGAAGTGGAAGTTGATATCACCTCAGGCCTGCCTACCTTTACCACAGTCGGCCTCCCGGAGGCATCCGTAAAAGAAAGCAAGGAAAGGGTCAAGTCCGCAATTAATAATTCGGGTTATACATTTCCGGATGACCGTATCACGGTCAATTTAGCTCCGGCCAGTATTAAAAAAGAAGGAACCGGTTTTGATCTGCCGATAGCTTTAGGGATACTGGCTGCCACCCGGATCATTCCACAAAAGATTGTTTCCAAATATCTGGTTTTGGGTGAACTTTCACTCGACGGTCGTATTAAGCCGGTAAAAGGTTCGCTGCCCATGGCGCTGGCGGCCAAACATGCAGGTTATCAGGGCATAATTGTACCTCACGATAATGGCCGCGAAGCATCGGTTGTTAAGGAAATCTCTGTTTTTCCAGTAAAAACACTGTCACAACTCGTCGGCTTTTTACGTGGATTCACCCCCATAAAACCTCTGAAAACAGATATTGCCGCCATATTCAAAGATGTAGATGACTTTGAAATCGATTTTTATGAAGTCATGGGCCAGGAGCATGTTAAGCGTGCCCTGGAAGTTGCCGCTGCCGGCGGTCATAATCTGATTATGATCGGTCCGCCCGGCTCAGGCAAGACCATGCTTGCCAAACGTCTGCCGACGATCCTTCCGCCGCTGACATTTGATGAAGCCATTGAAACCACAAAAATATTCAGCGTCATTGGAGGGCTTTTAAAGGGACAGGCACTTGTCACCAACAGGCCTTTTCGAGCACCCCATCACACCATATCCGACGCGGGCCTGATCGGCGGCGGGCATATTCCCAGACCCGGCGAAGTGAGTATGGCGCATAACGGGGTTCTGTTTCTGGATGAACTGTCTGAATTTAAAAAACATGTTCTGGAAGTGCTCAGGCAGCCGCTGGAAGATCTTATGGTAACCATTTCACGGGCCGCGCTGACCATCACCTATCCTTCAAGTTTTATGCTGGTGGCGGCCATGAATCCGTGTCCCTGCGGGTATTTTTCAGATCCTAAGCACGAGTGCCGCTGCACCTATCATCAAATCCACCGTTACCGGTCCAAGATTTCAGGACCGCTTTTCGACCGCATCGACATCCACGTGGAGGTGCCGGCTGTACCGCACAGAGATTTAATGGGAGGTGCCGCTACCGAGCCTTCCAAAGACATTCGCAAGCGTGTGGCCGCGGCCCGAAGTGTCCAGTCGGAGCGTTTTAAACGAACAAAGATATACTGCAACGCTCAGATGATCAACCGCCATATTAAAAAACACTGCCAAATCGACGAGGCCTCCAGCAATCTCCTTGAAAACGCCATCGACAAACTTGGTTTGTCCGCCCGGGCCTACAATCGCATCCTGAAAATTTCCCGCACCATCGCCGATCTTGAAGGTGAACCTGACATCCAGGTGGATCACATCTCGGAAGCGATCCAATACCGCACCCTGGATCGCGGAAAACGCTTTGTTTAACCGATTGACAACCTCTATTTATTGTAATACAATTTGCAAAATAGCGATACAAGGAGGTGTGGTCCTATGCCTTTGAGTTTGAGAATGCCCCCCAAAAAAGAAGAGATGATCAAAAAAGCCGCTAAAAGAGCAGGAAAAACCAAGTCGGCATATATCCTCGAAGCCGTGGATGAAAAATTGGGTTTGGTGAAAAACAGGGAACAGATGATTCGAGAGTTTGCAGGCTGGTTGTCCCATGATGAAGCTGAGGAACTGAGAAAAGCAACCGAGGTTTTCAACCAAGTTAATGAAGGGGATTGGGATTGAAAATTGTTCTGGATACAAATGCCTACAGCGACTATGCTGAGGGACTGCCTGAAACAGTAGACTTTATGGCTTCCCATGGGCGGCACCTATATTTGCCCTCCGTGGTTCTTGGAGAACTTAATTTCGGATTTATGAAAAGTAGCCGGCAGCAATTAAACGAAAGGAAATTACAGCAGTTTATTAGCCGCTTGGGAGTAGAAATCATTGATGTTAATGCAAATGTTGCTAGAAAATACGCCATTATCTATCTATCCCTGCAAAAGAAAGGCGCCAAAATACCAATCAATGATGTATGGATTGCGGCATCCTGTATGGAAGTCGGAGGGACTCTGCTGACCAGAGATAGGCATTTCAAAGTAGTGGAACAGATAGAGACAGTTTTATTCGCTACTTTTTAGCAACAGGTTGGAAAAAGTCAGCGACCACCATTAGAACTGGTGGCTTAATGTGATTAATTATAAATTTAATGTTCTTCGCATCTTTTACGGCGAGAACCAACACAGGCGTGTCTAATTACCATGTCGAAGTCGGGACTTTACTTTAGGTTCTCCTCGGTGTAGAGCGAAAGCTCGATCATGCGTTCGAGGAGCTGTTCGGGCGGGTATCCGTGGAAGTTTTTTAAGACGAGTTCCTTGGCAAAGAGCCTGCAAATGTAGCGAAGTTTCAGCACTTTTTTGCTTGATGAAAAAACGAAGTCACGGTGTCCGCTGTTAATGATGATTACGTTCTGTTCTTCCGAGTACTGAGATCTCCACAGCTTACCGGGCTCGTATTTGAACGTGTAGCCGGGTAGTCCCTGGCGCGGTCCCGCTGGTTGCTTGGGTTCGGGAATCAAAGTGTCCGTTACCGTTATTATTGCCTCAGCGGTGCATACAATCTCTTTTTGGCAGACGGTCACGCCGACACGACACAGTTCTGGATCGGAACCGGCCATAAAAGCTGCGATTTCTCCTTCACCGTTTTCGAAACGCCCTCCACCCTCCAGAATCCGCCACAAAAACGTCAAATCCTTTTCCACAATACGGTGCGACCGATCGCGGGGCAAAGCGCGCAGGCTCTTTGATTTTTCTACAGGTACGACGCAGGAGGCCGGCGAAATCCTTACGCTGTGCAAGGGACCGGCGTAATCGAAAAACTTCTTCTGAGGATCATCAGCTGCCGGCTCAGATCCCGACGCTTCTTCTTTCCCTATCAGCAATGCAGGCAGGGACGGCTTTTTACGTTTCCTCGAAACTCTTCCTGCTTTCATGTCTGCATGAATGTCGAACCAATCGTACTCCTCTTCCGGAAGATTTAGCAAGGCTTCTCGCAGCGCTCTTTGTACGGAACGCAGAATGCGCTTGCTGGCCTGTTCCTCTTCGGCTTTTTTCTGCGCAACGATGAACCGGTTCAAGATCTCTTCAACCGGTTCAAGTGAGCGGCACAAATCTACCAAGGTATCGTCGCGAATAATTGCACTGCGCGTCCCGGGAGTCAAATGTAGAAACGGCGCCTCCACGATTCCCTGAAGATAACCCTCGTTCCAGGGTGGATGCTGAAAGGCCTCAAAGTCCAGAATGTTCTCCCGTACGCGGGTTCCCGCACGATAGAGGCCGACGCGGTTTTCAGTTCCAGGCTCGGCCAAATAGAGCTCGAGGTAGATATCACCGTGATCGCACTTGGCCTCGGGCAGTTGGTGCAGGAGCCTTCCCGTGAATTGACGGGGCTCAACCTTGTACTCTTTGCGTGCCTGGCGGTCGATTACCCGGATCTGGACTCCGGAGTGCCGGATGCGGTCCCGCAGTTCCGATGCAAGGAACCACTGGATCTTCTCTCCGCTCAATTGGCGAAGACCGGACAGCAGCGGTTTGATCTTCAATGCAGTTCCTTTCTCCGGAAATAGCGTTCTTCTCTGCAGCACTCGGTAGCTGGGATTGCCCTTGGCCATCCGCATTTCGTACATTTTGCCGTCAACGCCTGCGGATGAGATCGACAGTTCTTCACCCACGATCCAGAAGCTCATCAGGCCGATGCCAAACTCTCCTTGAATGCCTACCGCTCCCTCGGCCTTCAGCCGTTTTTTTATCGAGTCACAAATGTGTGTAGCCACGAATTTGAAGTCTGGAACGCCTTGGTCATCGCGCAAAATGCCGTCCCCGTCGTCGCTAATTCGAAGATAGGGCTGACCGCCCTCTCTCCCTCGTACGATCGTCACGTTACGCGCCTGCGCATCAATGCTGTTCTCGACAAATTCAGCGACCGCCTTCAGAGGATTGGTCTGTGACAGGGCAATAATCGTGATGGCGTTCCAGTCATCACCGATCCTCAGTTTGCCGGTTATATTCTTTTTACGCCGGGTAGTTTTCGCTTTTGCCATAGCACTGCTCGATAATGTTGATTTGCCAAGAACCCGCTTTCTGCAAGCGTATATATTGATATATTCTAATTGTGTATTGGACTCAGGCGAACCGTAATATATGGAAGCCTATCGACATCGACAGCAATTGAGACTTAGGTATCAGAAGCGTGCCGGATCGTCAACCGCCTCTTTTTATGAAACATTTCAAAATCGCGGCTATACAGGCGGATTGATCTTACAT
>JABMQM010000279.1 GCA_013203195.1 Desulfobacteraceae bacterium
CCTTGATACCGGTGATCTCTTCGATGTCATCGGTGAAAAAGTCCATCATATCCATGAAGGCGTGGGGCTGGATGCCAAGATGATTTCCGGTACGGTAGCAATTGGCCACCGGAGTGGCGATCCAGTCAATATTAAGGCCGATAAGATTCAGCAGCTCCCGGCCCATGATGGTAATTTCGGCCGTGTCGATGCCATAAGGGCAAAAGACCGAGCAGCGCCGGCATTCGGAGCACTGAAAAAGATAGTACCACCATTCTTTCAACACATCCACGGTCAGTTCGCGGGCGCCGATCATTTTTTTAAAGTTCTTGCTGATAGATCCGATAATTTTGCCGGCGGTCGTAAAATCGTTGCGGTACACCGAACGTAAAAGTTCGGCCCGCAGCACCGGCATGTTCTTGGGATCACCGGACCCGATAAAGAAATGGCATTTGTCGGCACAAGCCCCGCAACGCACACAGATGTCCATGAAAATTTTAACGGAACGAAAACGGTCAAGCCGTTCCCTGAAACCCTGGGTTATGATTTCCTTCCAGTTTTCAGGCAATTTCCAGTCTTCCTCGGCAGGATTCCACTGCCTGGCGTGGGGAAGACTGAGGTATTCAACGCTTTTGGGATTTGCAGCGTAGGAATAGATCCCTTTTTTTATGTCGACAGGGGTGTCCATCCAGCCCGTTTCAGGAGGTTTGGGGGCTATGCTGGACAACAGTTCTTCCGGGTTTAGGTCCTTAGACATTATTTACTCCTTTTCCTCTGGTTCCTCGGGCGCTTGGGCCTCTAACATTTTATCTACCGGCAGACCAACATCTACCATTTTTTCCCTGAATTCATCTTCATAATGTTCGTAGGTATGAATCTTTACCGGGGAATTCCACGGATTGATGTGTCTTTTCGCGCGCGTGTCGGTGGTCAGGTTTCTAGTGGGGCTCATAAAGATACCTCCCGCATGCATGAGCTTGCTGAAGGGGAAATAGACCAACAGCACACTGACCAAAAATAGATGAACATAGAAAATGCCGCCGATACCATTGGGGATGTGAGGTTGGAGCGTCACCAATCCCATGGTGAATGCTTTTACGTTCACAATTTCCACCTTGGTAAAATAGCGCATCAGGATGCCGCTAAAGGCGATGCCCATAATCAGAAAGAGCGGAAAATAGTCCGAAGCCAGGGAAATATAGCGTACATGTGGTGTAAGTATTCTTCTTAAAAACAAAAAAGCTGCGGCAGCAAGCAGAACGACGCCGGAAAGCATCAGCCCCGGCAGACCGATCTGCAGAAACCCGTCCAATGTTTCCAAAAACCGGAGACATACGGGAACCGGTTCCAAAAAAAATCGCAGGTGTCTTACTACTACGGTAAAAAACGCATAGTGAAATGCCAGGGCGCCGACCCACAGCCATATCTCCCACCGGTAGGCAAGCTTATCGCCCTCTTTCAGATCACACGTGGTATTGCGGAATAATGATCGGAAAAGAACGACTTCCAGAAGCATACGTATAACAACACCGCCGGTGGTGGTGGGGTTTTCAATGCAGGCTGACTCGATCCAGGGAAGGGATTTCTGCTGGCCGCAGGTTGTGGGAATTCGAAAGGGTACCGGCGAACGCGCCCAGTCCACGATACGGTAGATAAACCCCACAGTGAAAATGAGACCGGCAAGCAGCGGGAAGATAAGTCCAAAAAGAGCTTCACCTCCTCCGAATATAGAGCCCACGTAGGCAAACAGAGCAAGTACGATAACCGCTATGAGGGAATACAAGTAACTGATATTCATTCTACTATTACCTCACTTGGAGGGCCTCACGGCAACATTTTTAAATCCGCCCAAAATCTTTTCCAGCAGCCGGAACATACTGGATCAGTTTGCGCAAATCTAATAGTTGTTTGAAGCCTCCTTTGTAATATTTATAGGTTCAAGAGCCGGCTCAACATCCGGCGCTTCACTCACCAAACCCGCTCTCTCAAAGGCCTTGAATGTACTATTTCTCATCTCATTGGCTTTGAGTTCGTAAATTTTTTCTCTGCATTGCATATAAAGGTTAAAAGCAATCAGACTTAGTTGATCAATCTTGGTTTCAAAAACAAGCAGCTCATCGGCAATCTGTTCTTGAGTAATCTTATTGTGCAAATTTTCTCGAATGGCGTTTTTTAAGAAAAAAATGAAACCAATGGCGCGTGCAGGGGAGAAACTTTGAACAGCCCTGATCCTGATGATCGGATCGAGGAAGGTTGCGATGGTTTTATAATCCATATCACCGAGGAGTTCGTCGAACACCCCCTCCAAACCTTGTGATATGCTTCGGCCGACAGGGTTGGCAAAAGGGTCTTTCTGTGTTTTTAGAAAATTGCCGGTATCGGAAGGGTAGGTCTCAATCACCAAGGTAAACCACTTCTTGATAATAGCGGATTTTTGTCGCGTCAATATGCTATTCAGACTCATGCTTCTGGACCGCTCCTGATTTTCCAATTCCTGCTTAGGTGCTGACACCAAAATCTACTTTAAAAACAATTGCAAATAGCCCAAACTGCTTTGGTATCTCGCCGGGCAAATTACGTTTGCGGCAAAATCTATAAACAACTTACAAATTCATGTCAAGGATAAATGAAAAAAGATTTGAAGCTACCGGCAGTTCTCAGTGGGACGGGGAGTCTTGGATCACAAGGAATTTGTCCTTTGGTCATCCAGTATCCAGTGTCAAGCATCCAGTATCTGCTTCAACTATGAATAAAGGAGCCATATGAAAACTTGACACAAAAATTAAAAAATTAACATATCAAACATAGAATTATATCATTTCAATGTATTCAACCCCAATTCAGTGGTTTTGGCCAAAAGAGTGTTGCGATGGATGCCAAGCTTATCGGCCGCTTTTTTTAGATTCCAACTAACGCTTTCGAGAGTTTCCGAGATGTACCC
>JABMQM010000280.1 GCA_013203195.1 Desulfobacteraceae bacterium
AAAGGGCTTGTATCCATCCATAGATATCCGCCCGTAATAATATCGTCGCTCAATTTAGGTTCACAAAAGGATCTGATGATGAACCAGACAAAGGATTGGAAGGTGCTGTTTATAGACGACGACGAAGGAATTCGCAAGGTCATTTCCATTGCTTTAGAGGATGTCGGATATAGCATGTTGACCGCTGCAGATGGGCAAGAAGGAATCGAGTTATGTCAGAAACATTCTCCCCAGATTATCATCACTGATATTCGCATGCCCGGCATGGACGGCATTGAGGTTTTAAAATCCATCAAAAAAACAGATCCGGATAAAGAAGTGATTGTAACCACAGGCTTTGGAGAAATCGAATACGCTATCCAGGCGCTTCAGCTTGACGCTTCTGATTTTATCACAAAACCTATCAACGACAGTGCTCTCCAGGTTGCGCTTGAACGGGCCAAGCAGCGCTATAACACCCGCAAAGAACTTAAAGATTATACCGCCTTGATAGAGGAAAGATGGATGAGCACGGCGGAAGAGCTCGCCAATCTTATTAATTTCCAGGAAAAGCTCATAGAAAGTTCCATTGACGGAATCGCCGGGTGTGATCAAGATGGGAAGATTATCGTTTTTAACAAGAGCATGGAGCAAATGCTGGGTTATGACAGCCAAAAGGCAATTGGCAAAAAGTTTATATCTCAACTCTTTGAAAAAGGTAAATGGGAAGCCTTAGAGGAAAAGATGTACAGTCAAGAGCATGGCGGAAAGAATCAGCTTCTATTATATGAAACTTACTTAATCTCTAAAGCTAAGATCGAAATTCCCGTCCAATTATCGGCAGCCGCTCTTGTGCGGGAAAATAAAGAAATCGGCGTCGTGGCATTTTTTCGGGACCTGAGAAAAATAAGAAGGCTGGAACAAGAGTTTGCGAACCAGGCCCGGTTGCTGCATCAGGACAAAATGATCTCCTTAGGCAAGCTTTCTGCAAGTGTTGTTCATGAAATTAATAATCCTTTAACCGGTGTTCTTAACTATATTCGTCTCATGATCAAAATTCTAGGCCGTGATTCTTTTTCAGCAGAACAAATACAAAAGTTCAATAAATATCTGGAGTTAATGGAGAGTGAGGTCAGTCACTGCTCCGACATCGTCTCCAGCCTGCTTGCATTTGCCAGAAAATCTAAATTGGAGTTTGGCGAAGTAAACATAAATGATCTTTTGCAAAAATGCGTTATCTTGAGCGACCATAAACTTACCCTTCAAAACATTCAAATCAAAACCGTTCTATATCCTGAAATACCCAAAGTAACCGGTGACTTCAACCAACTCCAGCAATGCATTCTCAATCTCATTTTCAACGCTGCCGATGCCATGCCGGAAGGAGGACTTCTAACAATAGAGAGCTCTTTTCACCCTGAGAGCAGATTGGTGAAAATAATGGTGGCGGATACCGGTTGCGGCATAGCCCCCAAAGACCTCCCTAAGATATTCGATCCTTTTTTCAGTACCAAAGAAGAGGGTAAAGGTTTGGGACTCGGCCTTTCCGTGGCTTACGGTATTATCGCCCGGCACAAAGGGGTAATCGCCCGACACAAAGGGGTAATCGAAGCAGAGAGTGAACTCGGGAAGGGAACCGTATTGACTATCAAGCTGCCCGTAAAAGCGTAAATCACCATTTATAGTAGTCTTCAAAAATGTTTCCCGATTGAACCAACCGTAACAAACGAACAGGTTATAGCATTGCTACAAGGGTTAGCCCGTTTGCCAGTTATCCGGTTTGCCGGTTTTCATTGATGTACGGGCCAACCGTTCCAGTGTGTCGAAACAACCCTTTTAGCATCTCAGGATTGAATCGGAAGGGAATTTTGAGAACCGATTCAAAAGGCCGTTCCTTCCAATGCCGAATCAATAACATCGAACATCTGCTGGTCAAAATACCCTGCAACGACCGAGGCGCTATTGGGGCATGTTGTGGCGCATGATCCGCATCCCTGACACATGGCGGCATTGACCAATACCCGTTCCAGTTCAAGGTCAAAGAAACGAGCGCCATAGGGACATGTTACGATACACCGCTCGCACAGGCTGCAAAGGCTGTGATGTACTTCTGCCACCACTTTCCCGGTAGGCAGTTGTTCGTGCGTCAGAATTCTTAAGGCCCGCTGGGCGGCAGCTTCGGCAGTGGCGATCGATTCGGTTATGTTACGGGGAGAATTCGCCAGGCCGCAGGCAAAGATACCGTCTTTAAGAGCGTCAACAGGCCTCCATTTCGATTCTGCTTCCTCAAAGAAACCGTCTTGATCCAAGGTCACGTAGAAGGCTTCGGCCAGTTCCTTGGGCAGTGTGGGTACAACGCCCGTAGCAAGGACGACCAGGTCGGCCTCTATCTGAACCTTTCTTTTGATCAACGGTTCAAAGGTGGTGACCTGGACTTTTCCGTCGGCGATAGAGACTTCGGGTTTTGCAGCCAAGTCGTAGGGTATAAAGATGATGCCGGCCCGGCGGGCTTCGGTGTAATAGGATTCGGTAAACCCGTATGTCATCATATCCCGGTAAAGAATGTAAATGGCGGTATCCGGATTTTCTTTTTTGAGGTAAAGGGCGTTTTTCAAAGCTGAGGCACAGCATATGCGGCTGCAGTAATTCCTCGGCTCCTGCCTGGAATCAACACACTGTATCATTACCACCGTTTCCAGTTGGCCGGGATCTATGCTGTTGTCAACTTTTTTTTGTTCAAATTCCTTTTGGGTAACAATGGACTCACTTGCGGCGTAACTATATGAACTGGTGGCGGCTTCAATTCCTCCGGTGGCAAGAATTGTAACGCCATGCTCCAGTGTGAAGTCGCCTTCCTCTTTACTCTCAATGGTCGAATTGAAATGTCCCACATAACCGTAGGAACTGAACACCCGGCTTTCAGCGTGAACTTGAATTAAAGGGTGCTTTTCCACCTGCTGCAGCTTTTCTTCCAGAATATTACCCGTTGCGTTGCCTTCCAGGGTGCGCGTCAACCAGTTGAGATTACCGCCCAACACTTTTTCTTGTTCTATCAGATTTACCTGGAAACCGTGATCGGCAATGGCAAGCGCGGCCGTCATGCCGCTGATTCCGCCCCCTACCACCAGAGCTTGCTGCACAACCTCAACTTTCGACACAGGCGCAGGATCCGCCCATTTAACCTTGGCAAGACCCATTTTCAGAATAGACGACAGCTCCCTGTTGATCGCTGCCAACTCATCCTCGGACGGAGTTTGGGCGCTGAGTTTTGAATTTTGAACGCTGAGCTTTATATCGACAACTTCGATGAGGGCCGGTTCAAGTTCCAACCGTTGCCCCAGTTCCCGGATTTTTCTGGCATAGACATAAGGCAGACAGGCCCCGATCAGTATCCTGTTGGGCCTCTGTTTTTCCGCGAGTTCAACCAGGTTTTCCCACCCGGAGGCGGTACAGGTCTGCTCAAGAAAGACAACCTGGTCCACAGCCGGGTCGGCCTCAAGGCTTTGGACAAGTTGCTCTTGATTGAAGTGCTTTGAGAGGTCATTACCGCAGGTGCACACAGCGACCATAACCCGGGGAGGTTCGCCCAGTACTTCAGTGGATGGCGGCACGGATGACACCTCAAGGGCCAGACTGCCGCCGGCGCTGTGTATTACGCGGGATGCAGACGACGCGGCGGCAGAAGACTGGATGACCGATTCGCCGATGTCTTTAAGGCCCGTAAAGGAGCCGCCCAAAAAAATTCCATCCTTCGCTGTTTTGGTAAGTGAAAACGGCAGGGTCTCACCGAAGCCCCACGGATTGAGGGGAATGTCAAGCATTTCCGATATGGCGGTCGTCCCCGGTGCGGGTCTTTGACCCACGGAGAGTACAACCATATCGAAAGTCTCTTGCCTGGTTGCACCGGTGATGTCAACATGGGTGGCGATAAGGTCGCCGCTGGACTCATCCTGGACCAGGGAGTGAATCCGGCCCCTTTCAAATCGAACACCATGTTCGGTTTCGGCCTGGTCGCGGTAACGCTGGAAAGATTTTCCAAAGGTGCGCATATCCATGTAAAAAATGGTTGCATCCAGTTCCTTGTCGGATTTTTCCTTAGCCACCAGGGCTTCCTTGATGGCGTGCATACAGCAGACAGAGGAGCAGAAAGCGGCTTCGGTCTGCAGGTCCCTGGAACCGACGCACTGGAACCAGGCGACCTTTTCGATCGGTTTGCCGTCATGGGGCCGCACCAGGCGACCCTGATTCGGGCCGGTGCCGCTCAAGATCCTTTCGAACCCGAGACTCGTTACCACATTCGGATATAGACCGTAGCCATAGGTGTTGGTGCCGTCGGCCGGGTCGAAATAGTCGGTACCGCCGCAAAGTACCAGGGCGCCAACTTCCAGCGGGGGTACTTGAGCTGCTTCAAGATCATGGAATATTTGCAGCACTTTGGAAACAATGGAATCGATGTCAAAAGGCTTGAGAAGAT
>JABMQM010000281.1 GCA_013203195.1 Desulfobacteraceae bacterium
CGGTCATAAGGGTTTGCCCAGAACAACCCGTTCTGATCAGCCCATGAGCTGTCTGTTTGTGTATTAATAAGGCCCATTTCAGGATACTTGCTTACAAGTTGGTGATCGACAAAAATATCTATTTTTGCAATCGTCCAGATATTGTTGTCTTTTAACCTTTTTACAGTGCGTTCCAATGAACCATCGAAGGCCCTGGAGCCCATTGCCCGGGCAATGGGGTGATCAGATTATCAGCTGATTTTGCCGAATGGATCTTTGACATGTATTACAACGGCATTTAGATTTGCTATGTCGGCATAATGAATAAGCTCGCTGATTTTTCGGTCAGAACATTTGTGCGAAGGCAGGTAAACAGCATTAATGTTGTCAGGAATGGCGGCGATACTCTGGGATGACAGAAATAAGAGAACAACCAAATTTCCAATAATGCTCCACAATCTTTTTTGGTTTTGTCTGGCAGAGTTGTTTTTTCGCAAAATATTTTCAATGCTCCTAAGATTTTCACCCCCAACCAGCCTTTTGCAGTCGACAATTGATTATGTGCTCAGTTTATTTCAGGATGAATATATATAATATCGACCATTTGGCTGAGAACTTGAATATAATTTGATGATATAAAAGAAATATCTCGGAGCGGAAGCACTAACGGCATTGTTGACTTTAAGCAGAGTTTCTAAAGAAGAATTCAATTTTTGAGGATCTTTTGGGTCTCATTCATCAAATTACTATCATCCACAAGAAACTTTGTAGAAAGAGATGAAGAGAAGGAGAGCCTTCGGGTTTGGACTTCGAAATTTGGCATGCAAGACTCAGGTATTATATCCACCGGATATATTGTGTTACCCGCACTCCTGCACCTACCATTTTTTTAACAGCAGATTCAACAGCTGATAATCCCCCGTATAATGAAGAAGGCCTGAAGCTGCTTGTGCGCGCTCCCGCCAAACTTAAATCCACAACAATTTGAAGCCCTTGGTCTTTAAAATATTGTTGTGTTTCGATTGCAGATATGCGGACGCAGCTGTTTAAAGTACACCCTGCTATCACCAGTATTTTCTTGCCATCACTGATCAACCTATCAACCCACTCGCGGAAACCATTGGTGGGTGGGTATAATACGCTGTTCCCAGGCTTGATGAAGTAAAGCTGTTTTGTATTGATTATCCCGGCGAAAGCATCGTCCCAATCATAGCTGCAAGGTGGAAACGGGCATCTAGTAAACATCGTTTCAATGCATCTACAGTTATCATTTAAAAATTGAGCACATTTTTGGAATGCCAGTTGAAGAGGTTTAACTTCAAGTTCGGCTTTCCGTCCCATTGATTTCATCCAAGCCCCTTTTGTAAAGGAGCGCTGCGGATCGATGACCAACAATGCTGCAGCATCAGTAGGAACTTCAAGTTCATTGATGCCCATATTTTCAAGAAATTTCCGGTAGTTATTTCCAACGTCAAGATTGGCAATATGCTTTAAAAGTGAAATTATATTATTAGATGTGTTGTCATTTGATTTTAACCCGTTCCGGTTTTTCCCCATTTTATGAACATTTGCTAACTTCAATTTTGGAATTACAGGTCTTTTTGCAATGATTGAGGATAAAAAAAGTGGTGACTTCAGAAGCACTTTGCCATAGGGTCCATGGGGATCTTCACTAATTTGAGTCATATAGGCTATGAAGTTATTTCTGGAGATAGGTTTTAATACTGAAAAAAGATCAAGAACCGCTAAAACAGGTGCTTCTTTCCAGTGCCACCCCATACGCTGGGCTGATTCATGGAGTTCTGATCTGGAAAGTTCTCCATCTTGGTTTAGATCTAAGCTGTTAAAGAGTTCACTTAAAATCACTTTGATACTTTGTTACCTCCCGATAATCTCCAATATATAATGTAAAACAGAGACTTGACAACAGTTTTCCGCCAGTTTTCCATTGACAGAATTTGGAAAAAGCGTAAAGTTTGTTTTCAAGAATTTGTATCAATGGGTGAGGCATATCCTCATATATAATTATTCAGGATAACTTAGTACTACAGCGACAAATTAATCTTTAATAAAATAGCTTCGGCTATTGCCTTTTTTCTATGTGACTTTTGAGCGATATA
>JABMQM010000002.1 GCA_013203195.1 Desulfobacteraceae bacterium
ACCTTATGCTGTTGAGGTCGGGTCTTTTACTTCAGAACAGGAGCTAAAGAAAGTTGAAGCGGATCTTGTGCAAAAAAACTACATTGCTTACCGCATACCGGCATGGAAGGAAGAGGGAAAAATTAGATTATTGGTCGGAGCTTTTAAGACAGTAAAGGCGGCTGAAAGACAAGCTGTCATACTACAAGAAATCGGTCTTAATCCAAGAGTCGTCCGACGATAAGTTCATCAGATGGGCGGCTGAAAACCTTCCAAAAACAATATATTCCATGAAAGAAAAAAGCGGAGCTGATGACTCCGCTTTTTACCATATAGATATTACAGTTTGATTATTTCTTATATTTTCTTGTAAACATTGAAAAACCGGTTAGCCCTAAAAACAGAAAAAATATAACTGCCATTATTAAAGATGCAGGACCAAGCTTTAAGGCGAGCCAACTTGCTCCCACAAGGGGCAACAAGCTTATACGCACTATAGCTCTGAGCGTATCATGGTCTGCAATGAAGTTAGCGATTGGCGGTGAACAGGCATAGTAAAAACGAACAAAACTCCTGCCAACCCTATTGCCAAGCAGAAAACGGTCCCTGAAAGCACGCAGCACTTTGACACGGGGCTCCATAAGTGAGCCGTAAGCCGCCGTGGCGATAAAGCATCCGCCTCCACCGCCGCCCCCGGAACTTGTCACATTTGGGCTGCCGCCGCCCCCGGCAGTACCTAAACCGGAAGGATCTTTTATCACTCCATTGGCGACACCGTCATCGTCGCCAACACCGCCGTCAACCAGTGTAAGGATAACCTGATTTCTATCAGCGTTAAATTCGGCGTGATCACTGAAATCATACCAGCCGCTGTTGGCATTGTATTTGAACCACTTATATCCTTCCGGCGCGCTTTGCGGCAGATAGAGGGTAACGGTAGCGCTGTCTCCGGGAGTATCAACCTTAACTTCCAAATCTACCAGTCCATAGATAAGATTTTGGGGTTTGTTAGTCGTATCGGCAACGGTATCCGGATCGATGGGGTTTAACCTGGTAATATTCCCACCGCCGTTGACGTACACACCCAGATTTTCGTTGGTCACGGATGTAATGGTGACCGCATCGGCCGGAAAGCCCGAAATGCCGTTGTCAGAAACCGTTAGAGTAACTGACCCATTAGTGACTGCGCCATTACCATCTGTGGCAGTGACCTTAAAGGAAACCACTGAACCGGAACCAGCATCAATGGGCAAGGTAACAAAAGTCGGTTGAGCCGCCGTAGTGTCAGAAAGTGTTGCCTGCGGGCCTGCTGAAATCTGGGTCCATTCCCATGATTCGATATCCTCATCATTTCCAAATAGGTTGGGACCGTTTAGCATGACGGTACTGCCTTCGACTACAGAGATATTTTCCCCTTCAAATGTAACGGTCCCGCCGGTTTGTGCTGTATTAACACCAACCGGGATATCATTGAACTGAACAACGCCGCCGCTACTAACACTACCCGCATCAACACTGCTGCTTCCACTTTCAATTTGTAAGCTTGCGCCGGAAACCGAAAGATTCCCTCCGGCAGACACAATCTCTGATCCATTAAGGTCAGCATTGACACTTAGACTATTAATTTGTGTGCTTCCGCCGGCAACCGACCCGTTCGTTCCGCCGGACAAGATCACTCCCTCTTCAAGAACGATGCTTCCGTCGGACGACGTTAACGCCAAATCACCTCCAAAAGTTATAGATCCTGTGGAAGTGATGCTCCCGTTGCCCGAGAAAGTCACATCATGTGTGGAAATTATAGGTCCTGCGGAAGTGATGCTTCCGGTGATCGCCGTTAAACCCACATCACCATCGGAAACAATGGCTCCTGCGGAAGTGATCCCGGTACCTGACGTAATAGTAAGATTACTTTCAGATGTTATGGGTCCTGCGAAAGTGATGATCCCGGTATCTGACACAATAGTCACAGTATTTGCAGCGATCATGGAGCTTGCAGATAATGTGATGTCGGCATTTGATTCGACAGTCACATCCCCGGTATCAGAGGAAAACAGGACATCCGTGTCGAACTCCGAATCATGAAAGATGCTATCAGCATCATTTGTGATAATGTAAAGCCCCCCGGTATCTTCGAGGTTATCCTCATCCAGATTCAATCCATTGGTGAAGGTTACACCGTTTATGGTGATGTGTGCATTGGAGTCGTCGGGAAGTCCGGTGGTGTCGATATGTAGAATCTGGATCGTGCCGCCGCCGTTGAGGATGGTCAAGCCGGCGCCGGCACCTTTAATCGTAAGCGGACGGTCATCTGAAGTCGGGATGTACGAAAGCGTTGCTGCAATATCGTATGTCCCTGCTTCAACGTTGATGATATCTTCTTCGCCGTTGCTCTGCGCAGCCGTTAAGGCGCTCTGAAAGCTGCATTCAAAAATGGTATCGGTACATTCGTTTTCGGAAGCAGGTGTTGCCGTGAAAACCTCCGCATTTGCTCCAGATACCAAAAGGAAGCCTAACATGGCCGCCAGTAAAAGATGCTTTTTCATTGCTTGCTCCTTCGCGGCAAAGTATATTTTATTATTATCCTTTTTTTGTAAATGAATCAAGTAGGATAGTGAGGGGCATATAGTGGGTATAGGGCCTACCCATACGGTAACCTGGACCTTTGACGATGGGAACGGTAACACAGTCATAGACATAAACATTGTGTGACCAGCTGTTTTTACTGGAACCTGTCACATAAATATTGCCGGAGGGTCCTATGGTTATGGCTGAGGCATGATCTAAATGATTTCCTGGACCATTATAACAGGCTTCCCAAAACTTATTACCATTGATACCATAAACAACCAACATCGCTCGGGATTGGTAATTTTGGATCAGTATCTGCTTGAAAAATATGGTCAAACATATCAAAATGGATATATTTGTCAAGGCTGGATTTAATGGTTTAAAATACGGATACAAAAAAACAGATGATATAAATTGCATGTAATATTTGATATTTATTTTAAGCTGTCATTGAAAAGAATTTATCGACAAAAGGTAGATGATATGGATAAGATTCAGCAGGTTCATGAGAGCATGTTAGAGGCAATCGGTACTATCCAGGGTTTTGTTAAAGAGGTTACCGGGCAGGATACTACTCAAGAGGAAATTGCCCAAGCCTTGACCCGTTATTTTGTTCTGAATGAGATAAAGGACTTTATTGAGCTTCAACGTTCACAAGGAGATAAACTATAATTATGAAAGCATTTCAGGATTACTACCCCGCTGCTTTGAGTCACTGCTACGGTTGCGGGCGCTTAAATGAGCACGGCCTGCACATCAAAAGTTACTGGGACGGCGAAGAGAGCGTTTGCGTTTTTCAACCCAGGCCTTATCATACTGCCACTCCGGGTTTTGTCTACGGCGGATTGATTGCGGCACTTGTAGATTGCCACGGAACCGGCACAGCCGCGGCGGCGGCATATCGAGCCGCAGGCAGAAAGATGGATACGCAGCCGTTTTTTCGCTTTGTGACGGCATCTTTGCATGTCGATTACCTACGGCCAACCCCCATTGACGGCACGCTGGAACTGCGGGGACGCGTAAAGGAAATCAAGGATCGTAAAGTAGTGGTTGCTATTGAGCTGTCGACTCGGGGAGCGGTATGTGTTCGCGGTGAAATTGTAGCCGTGCAGATACCGCCGGACATGATGCCGCAAGAGCAGTAAAGAATCTTGGCCCAGATGACCAAGCTTTGGCTTGCCCCTCGAAGAGGTTAATATTACAGCGCATTAAGTGACTAAAGTGAACTAAAGTTACAAGTGACTAAAGTTATGGTGTCGCTTCGCTCCGCTGGTTTTATATAATTGACAGCCCAAACTGATATTGATATTTTGAGATAGGCTTTATTTGTAATCGCAGACACAATTATAGCAAATGTCAAAATAAAGTTCCCTTTCAGCCATTGGATAATTCCGTTTTAACTACTCAGG
>JABMQM010000027.1 GCA_013203195.1 Desulfobacteraceae bacterium
AACCAGAAATAGTCACTTCTAACTTGTCCAATTTGCATGCAAGCAACCCCTTCCAGGGGTAAACCAAAGCCTGGTTTCTGGACCAGGATATTTATTGACCCCTATTGCATTATCGCACATGAAAAAGCATACGGTTTACATTGGTACCGGATCCAATATCGGAGACAAACGTTCAAACTGCCAAAATGGTATTGATGCCTTGATAAGAACCGGCACAGCCGCACTAACTGGCATTTCACGGTTTTACAAAACCGAGCCTGTTGACTATCTTGATCAGGATTGGTTTGTCAACGCAGTGATCAAAATTGAAACCACCCTCGATCCTTTGCAGCTGTTAAAAACATTAGAGTCAATTGAGCGCAGTGCCGGTCGAGTCCGTGACACGATAAGGTTTGGTCCCAGGATTCTGGATATGGATATCATATTTTATGATGATTTAGTGCTTAAAACATCTTTGCTTGTGATTCCCCATCCTCGAATGCACAAAAGATGCTTTGTGTTAAAGCCTATATGTGATATAGATCCCACATTTATTCACCCGGTTTACAAAAAAGATGTACGGCATCTTTTAGATAATCTGGGAGAAGATAGGCAAAGGGTGGTTGAGTATCAATGCGATTACTGATTTTTTTGGGTTTAATATACTTTTGTTACCGGATATTGAAGTCCTGGATGCTGCCAAGCGCATCAACCTCAAAAAAGTTTGCCGGCAAAGCTGCCGGTGAGATCGATGACGTGATGATTAAAGACCCTGTATGCGAAGTCTATTTCCCC
The DNA here is from genome assembly GCA_013203195.1 of Desulfobacteraceae bacterium. Lineage (GTDB taxonomy): Bacteria > Desulfobacterota > Desulfobacteria > Desulfobacterales > UBA11574 > Desulfatibia_A. The sequence continues at coordinate 775 of JABMQM010000027.1, forward strand.
CAAAGAGACGGTGTACATCTAAAGACCGACGGCCAGGATTTGTATTTCTGCAGCCCGGAATGCAGAGATACATTTATTGACATGCGTTTAAAAAAATAAATTCTGAAATTATTGCAGGAGGTTTTGCAGATGAAATTCTTTATCGACACCGCAAACATAAACGAAATCAAAGAAGCCCACAGTATGGGGATGGTTGACGGCGTTACTACCAATCCGAGTCTCATAGCCAAAGAAGGACGTGATTTTAAAGAGATTATCCAAGAGATTTGCGCAGTAGTGGATGGTCCCATCAGTGCTGAGGTTATCAGCCTTGATACCGAGGGCATGATAAAGGAAGCTCGGGACCTGGCAGGAATTCACGCAAATATCGTTGTAAAGATTCCCATGACAGTGGACGGCTTGAAGGCAACCCGCCAACTTACCCAAGAGGAAATCAAAACAAATGTAACTTTAGTATTTTCACCTTTGCAGGCTCTGATGGCGGCCAAAGCCGGTGCGACCTTTGTCAGCCCGTTTGTCGGTCGTCTCGATGACCTGTCTCAGGAAGGGCTCCTGCTTGTCGAACAGATTGTAGAAATATACAGTAATTACGCCTATGATACCGAGATCATTGTAGCAAGTGTGCGCAGTCCGTTGCATGTTCTGGATTCGGCCCTTATCGGCGCTGACATTGCCACCATCCCCTTTGACGTGTTGGCCAAACTGGCTGCCCATCCATTGACAGACAAGGGTATCAAAGCTTTTCTTGACGACTGGGAAAAAGCACAAAATAAATAAAAAACGAATATTTTAGATGCAAGGACTATGTTTTCGAGTGGGTAGATGAAAGAGATATTTAGCAACCCCAATAATCTAACCCTGTTTCGTATTGCCGCGGTTCCGCTGATTGTGATTTTGCTGTTGTTTCCCGGCAAGTTGTTTGCGTTTGTGGCTGCCGTTTTATTTAGCATTGCGGCTATAACCGATTTTCTGGATGGTTTTTTTGCAAGGCGCAAGGGGCTTGTATCAAATTTAGGCAAGGTCATGGACCCGCTTGCAGACAAACTGCTGGTTTCTGCCACTTTTATCATGCTGGCGTCGCTGGGATGGATTCCGGGCTGGATAGTTTGCATTATCATCGGGCGGGAGCTTGCTGTTACCGGCCTGCGAAATATTGCCGCCCAACAGGGGCAGGAAATCTCATCATCCCGTCTTGGAAAATATAAAACCGGGTTTCAGATAGCCGCCATAATACCTCTTTTAATACATTATCAACATTTTACCATCGATTTTCATGCAATCGGGTCCGTATTTTTATGGGTGGCCCTGGCAATGACCCTGTTATCCGGGGCCGACTATTTTATTAAGTTCAGGGGCCTCATGCAGGCTTAGTTTAGAATGTCTTGTGAATGAACGCTCAGGTTGGTGAGAAGGGCAGGTTAAATAAAATATTTGTTGACAAAACTCAAATAAATATTTAGTAAAAACCTAACATTGAGCGGGAGTAACTCAGTGGTAGAGTGCGCCCTTGCCAAGGTCGACGTCGCGAGTTAG
>JABMQM010000282.1 GCA_013203195.1 Desulfobacteraceae bacterium
ATCGGCTACTTGTCAAACGGACAATTTACAACGTGAACTCCTTTCAGTTCACAAGATTGACCAGGCTTTGCCTGGCGCACCAGGATCAACAGGATTAGCAGAATAATTATTTGTAAAAAGGGTTCTGCGCTCAGAGGTTGAGACGTCTAAAGGCTTGTAGTGTTTTTTTGCCTCAAACCTCCAACCTCAAGCGAAGCGATCCTTACACCCTGTTGTCGGAAAAAACCGGCAGGGTAATGACAAACGTGGTTCCGGTTCCCACCTCGCTTTTAACGACAATGTCTCCGTCATGATCTTTGATAAAACCGAAACAAACCGAGAGGCCCAAACCGACCCCTTTGACCTCGCCCTTGGTGGTGAAAAAACTGTCAAAAATTTTGTCTATGTGCTTTTCTTTAATACCGGAGCCGGTATCCGTTATTTCAATGATGACGTTTTCGCCATCACCGCTGGTGGACACTGTCAAGGTCCCGCCGTTGGCCATGGCATCCCGGGCATTTGCAACCATATTTAAAAAAACCTGGCGCAACTGGTTTTTGGATGCATTCACCCGGCCTAATCCGTCTGTGAACGTCGAGGCGATACGGATATCGTTTTCTCTTAACTGCTTTTCATGCAGCAATAAAATTTCATCAATGACCGTGTTGATATCGACCGGCTGCCGTTGCTCCTGATCCGGTTTGGAAAAAGAAAGCATTTTGCGCAGCAAATCACTCAGCCTTACGGTTTCAGAAAGTGCCATTTCCAGTATTTTGCGTCGTTTGCTCTGGGGCGCAACTTCGGTTTTCAACAATTCCAGGGTGTTCATAATTCCATACAGGGGGTTGTTCAATTCATGGGCAATCTGTGAGGTTAAACGACCCATAGCCGCCAGCTTTTCGGATTGCAGCAATTGCTCCTGGGTGCGGCGCAAGGCGCGCTCCATTTCCAGGCGTTCTCTCAGATCGACAAAAGATTCCACCGTCGCAACTTCGTTTCCATTGGCATCATAAATGGTGGCTGCCGAAAGGGTTCCTTCAACCACCTCTCCGTCCCTGCGGACATATACCATCGGGTAAGCCTTCAGCCTGCCGCCCCCCCCGTATTCATCGCCGCGCAGCATTTGCATTACCTTGCGAGCCATGTCTTCCGGATATATTTTGTCGATATTCATTTTTCCGACAACTTCGCCGGCCTTGTATCCGAGGGTTTCTTCCGCAGCCAGGTTCCAGATAATGATATTGCCTTTCAAATCCGTTGCCATCGTGGGATTGGGTGAACTCTGCACAATTTTATTCATAAAATCATAGGCTTCCTTCAGCTCCTTTTCCAACCGCTTGCGTCGGATGATGCCTGCCAGCGTGTTGGCGACGGCGACCAGAAATTCGATCTCCCGCTGGTCGCGGTGATGGCCTTCCCTGATATAGAGGTTGATCACCCCGAGGGTTTCGTTTTTGTACAAAATGGGAACGCAGTAATGACCGTGGGGCATAATTCCGTCATAGCTGATATCGTGGGATTCATCCAGGCAATCGACAAACTGTATTTCTTGAGTCAAAGCCGCCCGACCGCAGTGGCACATGCCAAAGGGAAGGTTTGCGCACGCTTTTTTGATCGGTTCGGCCAGCCGGCTTTGCGCCTTCATGGTCAGCATTTTGGAATCGTCTTCGACCAAGAAGATGCAGCCCTGTTTTTTCAATGCCAGCCACGGAATTGAAAGAATCAGTTGTAGGGTCCGTTCCAGCAGCGTTTCAATGGGCATATCTTCAAGAGAATAGCGCAACAGCTTATCAATGACTGCTTCCTTGTCATAATTTGAGATTCTTTTAGAGAATACACCTGCAAGTCGCCTGACAATTTTCAGACCTATATCAGGATGGAGATCAAATATGTTGTTTAATTTATTTCTTTCAATCATCACCGCTTTTACATTCGTGGCGCAGATGCTCGAGGCTGTGTATCGACCGGATTCTACCATGCACGACCAGCCGAATATATCTCCGGGCTCTGTTAGACTGTTATATATAGTACCACCGTTTTGAATTAAAAGTTTAACAGTTCCCTCCTCCAGAATATACAACCTCTCAGCATCATCACCCTTATTAAACAGTACAGTATCTTTAGTATAGTTCTCTTCAGAGCAAATATCGACGATCTTATTTAACACCTCCAAATCTATCCCTTTAAAAAGATCTATTTCTTTAATAATCATTTCTCAACCTCCTTGCTGCTGATGAAAACACCGGTCGTAATGTGCTCGAAAAGCGTTTTAAACTCTGCTTCCGAGGCCCAGAGTATTTCTTCCTGTTTTTTTCTTCTGGTAATGTCACGATAAATACTCAGCTTTGACAGGGTTTTATCTACGTTTTCGAAAGGTATTTCTATCAAATAGTAAGTTTTGTCGACCAAAGGAACATATATCTCGCGGCGTATGGTTTTACCCTTAAACACTTCATCTGACTGAATCAGGGACATTTGTCTTCAGTTTGATTTACAAGCTGGTGACATTTTTTTCCGATGCCGTCACCAAAATCAGCAATCATGGCGCTGTTCATATATTCGACCCTGAGATCCTGATTCATGACATAAATACCGCCTTCGAAAACTTCCAATATTGCAGTTATCATTTCGATTTTGTTGTTCATAATTGGTCACCTCAAATGATTGAAGATTTTCTATTGAAGATTGCGTTTTTAAAATCCTGTTTTACGTTACATCAAAACCCAGTATTTTAAAAGGAGAACCGGACATGGAAAAACCGTTTGCCGACATTATTGATATGGCGATTCAAAGGGAAGAGGTAGCCTATGACTTCTATATGGACATCCACCATAAGGTGCAAGATGCGAGTGTGAAGGACACCGTCGAGTTTATTGCCAAAGAAGAAATAAAGCACAAAGAGTTTTTGGTCGGCTACCGTGCGGGAAATTATGGTTCAGATTCTTTAAGAATGGCCGATGTCGTCGACTACAAACTCGCTGAATACCTGGAAGAGCCGGAAATTGACAGTGATTCGAGCAGGGAAGATGTTTATTTGATCGCATCCCACCGCGAGGCCAGATCGCACCTGTTCTATACGGAACTTGCCGAAATGCACGCCGATAGTAAATTAAAAACGATGCTGCTGAAAATGGCCAACGAGGAGTTGAAACATAAAGAAAAGATGGAGTATCTATATAGTAATACGGCCTTTCCGCAAACATCGGGCGGGTGAGGGTTTGCTAGAAGGTTAGGATCGTCCCAGTTAAACAAAAAAAATAAAGAGGTTTAGCCCGCATCTTTCATGCTCTCATTTGCCATGATTTTCAAATAACGCCAAATATTATAGGCCAGCATTACGATGAGGAAAAGGCATGGCAAAAGGCTGTGTCATGTGTGTTGGTGATTCTGGTTTATAGAATCACCCTGAAAACTGAGATACTTCAAAAAACCATAACATCAAGCTATCAAGAATTCTGAGATATCTGCTATGTAGATCAACCTATTGAAATTATAAAGATAATGTGATACTATTAACATACCTTCATCCGAAAAAGAGCCATTATGAATGGAAAGTTAGTAGTTGACCTGCATTAGGAATAACCCCTGGGGCGGAGCTGTTGCACCGGCAAGATTACGGTCCTTTGACAGCAGTATCCTTTTAAAATCTTTGGGAGTGCTTTTCGCAAGTCCGACATCCACAAGTGTTCCCACAATATTTCGGACCATAAATCTTAAGAATCCGTCTCCTTCAATCTCAAAGATTAGATAGCCTTCATGATCTTTTACTAGATCCGCATGGATTACCCGGCGCGTAGTGTGCGCTCTGGGACTGCCAGCACCTTCAAAAGCTTTAAAATCATGGGTGCCGATAATATGACGGCAAGGAAGAAACGCGGTCACATCTTGACGGGCTGTTGCCCAAATCGATTTTTTACACTTTTCATGAATTGGCACATTTAGCTAATGTTTAACCTGTTGAATTTATTATAACCGAACTCTCTCTTTTGATGAGTTATATTGGTAGCGCAGATGGTTTCATAATGACATTAATCACAAAACAAGATGTGCCCCAATTACATATTATACATATTGTGCATTTGAACCGCGAATGATAAGCAGTTAATATCTTGTGCTAAAGCTTCTTTTCGTTTATTATGAAATCGCATTTTCAAGCTCTCAAGTTCAATCTGCACCTGGCCTCGACTTGACTTGACCGGGCGTTTTGATAGATATTGTTGCAGGAAGGTTCTCGAATACAAATTCACTAAGAGCCGAAATCATCATTAATCATAACATGTAGTGAGGAATTATTTTATGCATAACGAATTTACTGCAATCATTGAAAGGGATGGTGAATGGTATATTTCCTACTGTCCTGAAATACCAGGCGCCAATGGTCAAGGACAAACTAAAGAAGAATGCTTAAAAAGCTTGTCAGGAGCAATCAAACTCATCCTTGAGGATCGCCGGGAGGATGCTCTTCGAGGAATTCCTGCTGATGCGGACAAAGAATTGGTCACCGTAGTATGAAACGTCATGAGCTTTTGAAACATCTTCGCAAAAATGGATGTTATCTTAAGAGAGAAGGTGCCTCCCATTCGCTTTGGTGTAATCCGCAAACCGGGCACGTTGAAGCAGTTCCAAGGCACACTGAAATTCCGAATAAACTTGCAAAAAAGATATGTCGAATGCTTTCAATACCTAAAAAATAGAGTTGTCCGGTTATTGATGGCGTAAATATTCTGAGAATATCAAAAAGATACCGGCAATTATTTTGTGGTCTTGGATAGTTTCCGGGAATGGCAAGGGATCCCCGAGATCCATGATAGACTTTTAATGAAAAAGATAGTGATAATTTGAGCTAAAAACCATCCCCCCAAATCCTTTTGATAACTGCCATGCGATTAACTCATTGTAATTATTATGGTAATGTGATATTATCAACATGCCTTCATCCGAAAAAAAGCCATTATGAATGGAAAGTTAGTAGTTGACCTGCATCAGATATAACCCCTGGGGCGGGGCTGTTGCGCCGGCAAGATTACGGTCTTTTGACAGCAGTATCCTTTTAAAATCTTTTGGAGTGCTTTTCGCAAGTCCGACATCCACAAGGGTTCCCACAATATTTCGGACCATAAATCTTAAGAATCCGTCTCCTTCAATCTCAAAGA
>JABMQM010000283.1 GCA_013203195.1 Desulfobacteraceae bacterium
CTCTATAGCTCAACCCGCCCGCTACCGGAGTGCCTACACCAGGGGCCACCAACGGATCAACGCAGTCCAGATCGAAACTGACGTGAATATGGTCCACACTGTCGCTTAATGTCGAAATTACGGCTTCAACGATATCCGCCACCCCCTTCCTGTCAATATCGGCCATTGTATGCACAGGAAGATTTATCTTTTTAATGGTTTCTTTTTCCGGCAGGTCTATTTTCCTTATGCCGATTAAAGCACAATCCTGGGGCCTTACTTTTGGTCCGAATCCCAACAAATGAGTGAGCGCTTTATGTCCCAAACCCAAAGATAATGCCAACGACATACCGTGAATGTTCCCCGAAGGTGTGGTCTCTTCCGTGTTCATATCCGCATGCGCATCGATCCATATTACGCCCGGTTTCATTTGTTTTTTCCTGCAGAAAGAAGCAACACCGGCGATGGAACCGATCGCCATAGAATGATCACCGCCGAAGCACAATGGGAAGTGCCCGCGGGCCAGCGACTTTTCGACCTTCTCGGCAAGCTGACCGGCAGCTTTTTTAATTGCACTTAAATATTTGAGTTTCCGGTTGGCAATTTTCTGTTTTTCCTTGATTGCTATGGGGACATCTCCCTGGTCGATAACCTTATATCCGAGAGTTTCTAATTTTTGTTCAATACCGGCTATCCGCAACGCGGAAGGTCCCATGTCGACCCCGCGTCGATCAGCGCCAAGGTCCATGGGGAAGCCGATCAGGTCTACGATTTTGTGTATTCTTTTCTTAATCATTTTAAAAGCCCGTTACGGGTTTCGAGTTGCGGGTTGCGAGTTGCGGGTTGCGAGTTCAAAGGTTTGAGAAATACGAGCTAAGCCATTATTCCATAATTCTATCATTTATGCCACTAAAAGCAAAAGCCTTCAGTTTAAATAGTAGGCTTGGGGGCAAATTCTTTAACCCGTTCTTTAAACTTTTTCAAAGCATTTTCATCGCCCCCGCGTGCATACCGCAGAAGGACATACAGATCTGTAATTTCTTGAATATTTACCTCCAGGTCCCGGCGAAGATCAATCGCTGTTTTTGCAAAATCAACCGGTCCCTGTCCCGGTTTTCTGGTAAGACCAACTCTGGTGAGCTTTGCACAAAACTTTACATAACACCGCTGAACATCATCCGTTTTTGCAACCGGCGTTTTAAAAAGCCGCATAGAAATCAGGAAAACAAAAAAGCTGATGAGTCCAAGCACCAGCAGAATCAATTTGACCGGACCCTTCCAGGAACCGATGTTGATACCGATTTGCGCTAAGAGTTCTCTCTGCCGCTGATAAGAATACCCTAAAACCCATTGATTCCAATAGTTATTTGCCGCGTCCCACCTAAATATGATTTTTTTCAAATGGCTTTGAAGCGGTCCAAGATGTTTGAGCAAGAAAAACCCTTCAAGTTCCTCAGGCGGAAGCGCTGCTTCAAACCCCTGCTCAACCCTTTCCGGCGCTACGGCCGATGTGGGATCGATCCTCACCCAGCCTCTGGCCGGAAGCCAAACTTCAACCCAGGCATGGGCATCGGATTGGCGCACAATCAGATAATTTCCGTATGGGTTCAGTTCACCACCCAGGTAGCCGCCTACGATCCGGGCCGGAATTTTCGCCTTTCGCATCAGAAAAGCAAAGGCTGAAGCATAGTGCTCACAATATCCCTTGCGGGTTTTGAACAGAAAATCGTCAATGGCATCCTCTTTAAGCAAAGGTGGGTTTAGAGAATAGACAAAATCGTTCTGACTGAAAAACTCGAGTGCTTTATTGACAATCTTGGCCGGGTTATCAAAAGTATCGGCCCAGGAGCGGGCCAGAGCTGTGGATTTTGGATTTCCTTGGGCCGGAAGTATCAGAGCCGTCCGCTCTTCTGACTTGAAATCGCCGGTATTATATGTTGTTTGAGATATTACATTGTAACGTATTCGCGCTTTCAACTTACGATAGGCCATCAGGGTATGATCGTTCTGCATCCTTGCCATGGGTGGTGATGTGATGGGCATATCCAGGGCAAACAGCCATTTTTCTCCTTGGGGTTCAAGGGTAAGGGTGTATCCAACCGTACTTCCGGCTGACACTGGCGCCTGCCGAACCGGACGGGTTTGGCCCCGGCTCCAGGTTTTGCCGTCAAAATGCTGAAAAACTATGCCGCGCCAGTAAAGACGATCCGGCCCGGGGATACTGTTTTTAAATTCTGCCCGAAAAGCGATTTCATCAGAAAGGACGAGTTTCGATATGCTCCCCGGCGACAACCTGTCACCAATACCAGTTATGGCTATCGACTGGTTTGACATCCCAAAAAGGGTCCCTTGAATTCTGGGGAAAAGAAAAAAAAGAACGATCATCATCGGCAGAGCCTGAACCATAATTACACCTGACAGACGCAAATTTGCCGCAAAGCTGCCCGAAGGATGATTGATTCGGATTAAAACCGCCGTTGCCAAAAGCACGGATGCAAACATGAAAAGCGACATGACCAGATTGTTGGAATAGAGCAGGTTTGTGATGACCAGAAAATATACCAAGAAAAGGGTTACCATGCGGTCGCGGTGGGTCTTCATCTCAAACGGTTTCAGGCCCAGCATGACAGCGAGCAGTCCCACACCGGTGTCCAAATTGAATTTGAAACCGTAGGTCGCAAGCCCGCCGATAAAGCCGCCGATTGTTAAAATAACAAGAATCGTTCGGCCGGGACGGTACCAGTTGTTTTTTGACGCCGCCAAAACATAAGCCCAAAAGGCAAGACACCAGATGACGATCCAGGGCGGCAACCTGAATAAATGGGGTGAAACAGCAAGCAGTATGGCTCCCAGGATAGGCAAGAGATGTTTTTTGTCGGTAGCTTTCATAAAACATTCTTCCCTTTTTGTTTACGCTCAAGGGTAATAGTGTCCGTTATCGCATACAATGCCAAAGCCTTTAAACACTGTTGGCGATGAACCTCGCCTCGATTCGGATCAATTACTTTGCCGGGGAGTTTCAAACCGAAGACTAAATTGTGGCTGCAGGCCTGCAAGATCATAGCACACAGCCGGGACAGCTTGCGCTCTGCATTCGGTTCAAGGAGGGCGTCGAAGTCCAACATGGCCGTCGATCCGGCCTGGGCTACGAACATCTTGGTAAAAAGACCCTGACCCCGCGAAAGTACCTTCCAGGCAATATGCCCGAGAGGGTCACCCTGCTGATAGGACTTAAGCTCCTGAAAATCTTCCGCACCGGGTATGTCGCGGCCCTCTTCACCATTGACTGCGCCGGTATCATCTGCCGTCGTCAGCGGTCCGGGCAGCGGCCTGGGGTAAACCAGACATTGGGCGTCAAGACGGATAGTGGACCAGGCGCGAAAAAGCCCTAAAGGATATTGGGTGGCGATCAAAAGAGAACCGGGCCTGAATATTCCTCTTTGATTGGCTGCAACCGGGATTCGAAGCCAGTTATCCTTATTCGCATCAAAATCTTTCACTATTTTTTCTGCATTTGGCAACGAAATAGCAACGGCCGCACGCGCCTTCTCTTTTGTGCGAATACTGAATTTGAAAACAGCCCGGTCACCGGCAAATACCGGTTGGGCCGCAACGGCCAATATTTGCATACCCAAAAGGTTCCTGTAAGAGTGGAAAATAGAGACAAAAGCCATGCCGCCCAGCAAAAAAGTGAGCAAAAAACCAAGGTTATTTTTGTAGTTGACGGACCCTATGAGCATAGCCAAAAGGACAAGAATAAACACCCAGCCGTGTCGGGTCGGTAGAATATAGATCCTTTTGCGGCTTAATGTGAAAGGAAGAGTGATAAACGGTTTTGAAGTGGAGCCTTTGTTGAATAGTTTAAAGCTTAAAAATTTCATTTCATTAAGGAATTGGGACTTCCATAAGCAGATTTTCAAGTCTGTCCCGGGAAAGTTCGGCCCGATCGTCATGGGAACGGAGTCTGTGTCCCACGACCCAGAACATGACCTTCTGCAAATCTTCGGGCAGTACATGGTCCCTGCCTTGCAGAAAGGCGCGGGACTTGGCCGCCCGTAAAAAAGCGAGGCCGGCCCTTGGGGAAAGTCCGGCGGAAAAATGGGGAGCGTTGCGAGTAAAATCTAAAAGATCCTGAACGTATTCCAAAAGTGCGTCTGAAGTATGGACTTCGGCAATCTGCTTTTGAATCATCAATACTTCCCCGGGTGTTAAGCATGGTTCCGTGCTCAATAGAGTGCTTTTAACTTCACCCTGTTTTAACAGCTTGTGTTCGGCACCCCGGTTTGGATACCCGATATTTATGCGCATAAGGAAGCGGTCAAGCTGCGACTCGGGAAGCGAAAATGTCCCGAATTGTTCCATTGGATTTTGGGTAGCAATAATAAAGAAAGGTTTATCCAAAGGACGGGTCTTGCCTTCCACGGTTACCTGACGCTCCTCCATAGCTTCCAGCAGAGCGCTCTGGGTTTTTGGTGTTGCTCGGTTGATTTCATCTGCAAGCAGAACTTGAGTAAAGATTGGCCCCGGATGAAATACAAAGCTACTGGTTTTACGTTCAAACACGGAGACCCCGAGTATATCGCCGGGGAGCATATCGCTGGTACACTGGATGCGTCGGAAGTTCAAACCCAGACATCTTGATAAAACTTTGGCCAGAGTGGTCTTGCCGATACCGGGCAGATCTTCGATCAGAAGATGTCCTCCGGCGAACAGGCAGGTCAAAGCCAGCTTGATCTGTTCCCGCTTCCCAAGTATGACCTTGCCAATCTGTTCAACCATATTCTGAAATTTAACATTCATTGTATACGAACCTTTTTACCTTGGCCGGCGTAGCTATTCGAAGACGGCTTAGCCATCCATAGTTGAATTTGTGGCTTTTTACGAGATCATGAATATTGGCATGATAATACGCAATCGATTGTGTGTCAATTTTCAGAGGCCTGTAATGCTTCTGCCTTGTGACAGTCTACAGACTGTATTTATTAAATAATTATAGTCTTAATCAATGCGGCATAGGTGCTGGTTGAAAAATGCGGACTAAAGATTTTTGTGGAAAAGCCGATAATACATCTAAATGCTTCTTGGATGTGCGTGCATCTTTTCTGCCGGTCATCTTCAAACATAATAAAAATATCTTTGAAAACTGGATGTGCACCGGGAGTTAATAACGGCATCAGAAGAAGTCATTAACAATAAAAATCGTTCAGGATTGTAAAATACACCCTGAACGATTTTTTTTGGCAAAAAGGGTGGCCCATGGGGGATGAGCCACCCTCAGGGGTAAGTTAAAGGTTGAGCTGTAAAATTAACCTGCCAACAGCGTGAATGAGTTTACTTAAACATAAACCATTCCCATTTTACCTCTCGGCAGCGCTGCTAAAACTTAAGCTAATGCCACTTTGTAACATGTCAAGTTGTAAAATCACTCTGCGATTTTATGGTACATCCGCGGACTCTTGACAGACAATGCCCTGAAAACATATGCTGTTGCCCTGATTGAACCAAAACTCAATTAGGTGAAAGATAATAGTGGAGGGTTGATGATCATGAAATCAGAGGAGATTAGCGATATTTTTACGCCGGATGTTTTGCAACAGCTGTTTCCGGAAGATCGTACAGATCAATTTTTTGACGCCCTTTACGGTGATGCAGCTGAAGGTACTTACGATATCAGCCTTAAATTCAAAACCCACAGGCCAAACCGGCTTGAGTTTGAACTGAACCTATTACAGCGTCCCGGCAAATGCCTCCAATGCAATCTCACCTACGGCCTTCCGCAAGTATTTTCACGCCATCCGGTAATCGATATCAACGGCCTTGTCAGTAAAATCGATCAGCTGCTTAATGGACGTGCCCAATGTGCCGGCTGGCAAATCGGCAGCACCCGGGAAAAATCAGATGAACTGCACACCATACCTCTTACTATTCTGCTGGAGAGCTGACCGGATCTTCAAGGCGAAACAGTAGCACCTTAATTGAGCTTTATTGGTTTTAAGTAAAAGTGGCTGGGCATTAGCTAATCAAGCGATACGAACCCGCCAGCCAAACGGGTCTTCTTTGCGCCCGTATTGAATCCCGGTAATTTCGTCATAGAGTCTTATGGACAAATCGCCGGTCTGGCCGCCTGCTATTTGAAAAACGTTTTCTTTGTAACAAATCTCGCCCACAGGAGAAATTACGGCGGCGGTGCCGGTAGCGAACATTTCCTTTAAAGATCCGTTTTGGGCTCCATCGGCAACCTCTTGGATAGTGATGAGACGCTCTGAAACATTTAGTCCCCAGTGCCGGGCGATCTGAAGCACTGAATCTCTGGTAACACCCGGCAGAATGGTACCGCCTAAAGGCGGAGTCACAAGCTCGTCGTTGATAAAAAAGAAGATGTTGCTGGTGCCGACTTCCTCCACGTACTTAAGTTCTTTGGCGTCTATCCACAGAACCTGAGTGTAACCTTGTTCGGCGGCCTGCTTTGAAGCCAGCAGCGTAGGGCCGTAGTTGCCGGATGTTTTAGCTTCTCCAGCCCCCCCTTGGGCGGCGCGAACGTATTTGTCGGAAACAAAAATCTTGGTGGGACTGAACCCTTCCGGGTAGTAAGCTCCCACCGGACCGAGAATGATGAAAAACAGGTATTGATCCGCAGGCCTTACACCCAGCGCAGGCTCGTTGGCAATCATTGTGGGCCTGACATAAAGGGATGTGCCCTCCGACTTTGGTATCCATTCACGTTCAAATAAAATTAATTCCTTTAAGGCCTGCTGAACAAAAGCGGCATCCATTTCCGGCATGACCATTCTGCGGGCGGAAGCGTTCATGCGTTCAATATTTTTATCGGGTCGAAACAGTCCGATACCGCCGTCTTGCAAATGATATGCTTTTAGGCCTTCAAACACTTCCTGATTATAGTGCAGTACCATGGCGGCCGGATCGAGCGACAGGTCTCCATAGGGTTCAATGCGCGGATCGTGCCACCC
>JABMQM010000028.1 GCA_013203195.1 Desulfobacteraceae bacterium
CTTCAAGATTGTTAATGCTTGTCATACCAGCTCCATAGGCTTATTGAGTTTTAAGTAACTCAGGGGGCGGGGAGTTTTCTCTTATGGTCGCTTCATGGAAAAGGTGCTGGATAAAACAAGGATAGCTTCTTTTTAAAACTAGTATCCAGAAACAAGTATCCAGCACCTTTTCCATGAAGCGACCATAAGAGAAAACTCCCCGACCCCTGAGTTACTTAAAACTCAATAAGCCTATGGAGCTGGTATGACAAGCATTAACAATCTTGAAGCGACTGATATTATTAACAAAGCAATCGCAAGCGGACAAACGGCCCTGAGCGAATATGACGCCAAGCGTTTTCTCTTACACTTTGGAGTTCCAATAAGCCGTGAAACTGTCGCTCACAGTGCAGATTCGGCCGCAATTGAGGCTAAAAGAATCGGTTTTCCGGTAGTTTTGAAAGCCTGCGGGGCTAATCTTTTTCACAAGACCGAACTGGGCGGTATTGCTTTAAATCTTAGCGCCGCTGAACATGTGCGTACGGAAGGTGAACGCCTTTTGAAAATTAAAGGATGTGAGGCTCTACTGGTTCAGGAAATGGTAATTGGAGAGCGTGAGCTTGTTTGCGGCATGACCAGGGATGAGTTGTTCGGGCCCTGCGTGATGTTCGGCCTGGGCGGCATCTTCACCGAACTCATTGAAGATGTTGTTTTTCGCATCGCTCCTTTAACTTTAGACGACGCACGGGAAATGATAACCGAGATCCGGACCCAAAAAATCACAGATTCTTTTAGAGGCCAGCCCGCCATAGATGTGGATCTATTATCTAAGATCCTGGTTGCCCTGGGCCAGATCGCGCTGCAATACGAACAAGTGCATCAAATCGACATCAATCCGCTTAAAATAAGGCCGGACGGTAAGCCGGCAGCAGTGGATGCCCTTGTTGTGCTGAAAGGTTCCGAGAGTGATTCAGAAAAGCATCTTGCTGAGCCAAAGCGTCTTGTGAGCTCCTTTTCCACAGCCAAAGAAGACCTGGCCCCGTTTTTTGAGCCCAACAGCGTCGCCATCGTGGGCGCTTCTGCTGTTTCCGGCAAACCCGGGCACGAGGTCATCCGTAACATCCAGGCCAACGGCTACACCGGCAAGATTTTTCTGGTCAACCCCAAAGGGGGGGAAATTCTGGGCCTGCCGGTCCACCCGTCAATTGAAAGTCTGCCGGAAAGAGCGGATCTTGCGATTATCATTCTCCCTGCAAAGATATGTGTCCAGGCCCTTAGCGATTGCGCTGCCAAAGGGATCAGGCATGTCGTCATTTCTGCCGGGGGATTTGCTGAAGTCGACGACAGCGGAGCACGCACCCAGCAGAAACTGATCGAAGTTATTAATGAGTATGATTTGAGAGTTTTAGGACCCAATACTTCAGGTCATATCTCAACACCACATAACTTCACTTCGAGCTTTTTCCCTCTGGATAAAATCCAAAGAGGCAAGGTTTCCTATATCGCCCAGACCGGAAACTTTGCCACGCATACCATGAAACACATTCTTACGGCCGAACATTTCGGAGTTGCGCGCGTTATCGGTCTGGGAAACGCCATCGATATAAACGAGAGCACAGCACTGGAGTACCTGGCTGAAGACCCGGAGACAGATGCTGTGATAATTTATTTGGAAAGTTTCAAACAGCCGGAACGATTTTTGGAGACAGCCAGGAAGGTTACCCGCAAGAAACCGATCGTCATGCTAAAGAGCGGTACAACAGAAGCCGGGAAGCGTGCTGCCGTGGCACATACAGCCTCCATGGCCGGCGAAGATCGAATCGTTGACGGCATGCTGCGTCAAGCCGGTATTGTTCGCATCCGGGATTATACCCATTTAATATTAGCGGGTAAAGCGTTATCCATGGTGCCGCTGCCCCAAGGTAACCGGGTTAGCTTTCTGGCTCCATCTGGAGCCATGCTGGTTGTTCTGACAGACCTTTGCATACGCCTGGGTCTTGAGGTTCCGGCATTGGAGCCCCACAGCCTTCAAAGAATCCAAGAGATCAGTCCTCCTTTCATTCGCATGCGCAACCCGGTTGACATTTGGGGTGCTGCATCCACCCAAGGAGTCGAGTTTGCCTACAGGGAAGGCATGGAGGCGGTGTTAGCCGATTCCAATATCGATGCGGTTGTTCCGGTTCTTATGCTCACCAAGGAAACCGCCCTGCCCTCCTTTGATTTCATCGTTGAACTGGCGCAAAAATACCCTGAAAAACCAATCTTTGTTACCTTTAGCGGTGAGAAACAGTACGCCGATGAATGCAAAGCATACCTCGAGCCGCGCGGCATAGCAACGTTTCCGGAAATCGAGCAGCCCTTTGAAGTGCTCTCGATCTTAGCACGTTGCCGAAGGTTTATGGAAAGATAAACACCTCTGTGTCCTAATGAGCGGAGCGAATGGGCAGTGAAAAAATTGTGTCTGATGTGCGATAATTATAATTCCCACCTGACGACAATTATAATTACCGTTGAGCGGCGAAGCCGCGTTATATAAAATCGTAGCACGATTTTATCTTGACAGCCATTTCAGTGTGTATATAATACAAACATCATACACACTGTGCGCAAGGAGGAACTATGCGAACCAATGTTGTAATAGATGACGATCTCATGAACGAAGCCATGACGCTCAGCAAATTAAAGACCAAGAAAGCTGTCGTTGAAACCGGACTGAAATTATTAGTCCAAATAAAAAAGCAAGAACATTTAAAAAACTTACGTGGAAAACTGGAATGGGATGGTGATCTCGATGCTATGAGGTTGGATCAATGATCTTGGTCGACTCATCCGTTTGGATCGATTATTTCAACGGTAAGCGATCCTGGCAGACAGATTTGCTTGATCACATGCTCTCTAATGTCCCCATTATCATGGGTGACTTAATCCTCACAGAGGTACTTCAGGGCTTCAAATCTGATAGGGACTTCGAAGCCGCAAAAAATTACCTCGGTGAACTTCCATTTCGACAGATGGGTGGTTATAATGTCGCCATTCAAAGTGCTCAAAATTACCGAAAGCTTCGAAAAGCTGGGGTTACTGTACGAAAAACAATTGATATAATCATTGCAACTTTCTGTATCATTGAAGGATTAACCTTGCTTCATGATGACCGTGATTTTAATCCTATTGCTTCTCATTTCCCCTTAAAGGCCTTCGTTCCTCGGTAATCCCGCCTCAGAATTCATTCACTATTTTTGATCCGCAGGACCGAAGGAGCGGATAAAAAGATCGCGGAGGCCCTGCCGGCCGTCATCGGAGAGGTTGCGGGATCCGGTGCCGGCAAACGTATC
>JABMQM010000284.1 GCA_013203195.1 Desulfobacteraceae bacterium
CTTTTTTATTTAGACAGGATTTACAGGATCTTCAGGATTTACTTATAATTTTCACAGTTTCCCCCGCTCTGCGGGGCAGGCGGCTGAAACTGTGAAAGCCTAATCCACCTATCGGTGGGAATTAGATTGTTAAGCTCGAATTACATAAGTGTCTGTAGCTTTCAGGCATTACAAATTCGCCGAAGGCGATGATGTTTTAGCCGTTTCGTCTGGAAACGGCTAAAGATTAAAAATCCGGTTAATCTTGTAGATCCTGTCTAATATAAAATATCTCTGTGTACTCTGTGAGCTCTGTGAGATATATAAAAGACCCTTTCAGTGTCAACGTCAAGCTACCTCATTTTAGGAGTGATAATTGACTCCGTTATAAGGCGAGAAATAGCCATTTATGGATGGACACTATTTAACTTCAGCGACTACCCACTCCAAAAAAGCCGGGTTGCCGCCGGCCACCGGCAATGTAACGATGCAGGGACATTCGTAACTGTGCAGCGATTTGACTTTGTCTATCAATTTTGGCACTCTCTCTTTGGTGGTTTTAGCGATAAGGACCGCTTCAGTGTCGTCCTGCAGTTTCCCGTCCCAAAAATAAAAGGAGTTCATATTGTCAAAGATGTTGGCGCAGGCTGCCAGCTTTGACAGCACCAGTTCTCGACCGATGGTGCGGGCCTCATCCTTGCTGCTTGCAGTAATGTAAATCATATAAATTTCCATGTTACTCTCTACTAATTGCGGGTTGCGAGCTACGCGTTACGGGTTGCTCAGTGTTGGTTGTCTGTTACCGTTTAATTTTAAAAATATTATTCTCTTTAAATGTTTTTGATAAAAAATGCAAAAAATTATTAGTATTCAAAAAGCCGCCGCCCGGATTCTGGAAATCCGATCTCAGTTCGTTCAAACCCGGGCTGAACGTTTCCCCGAACTCAGCCTTGAGGCTCGGCGTAAACGACAGCGCCAGACCGTCACCAGCTCCCTGACCGGCACCAGCTACCGGCACGTCCGCCGGGGACCCGAAATTGGAGCGCAGCTGAAATCCCGTCCCCTTACCCCATCGCGCAACTCGCAACCCGTATCCAGGTCTCGATATCAAATAAATTTATCAACGCAAATCGTAAACAGAGTGCAAGATATCTCAAAAATCCATAATCAACTTTTAATCCATATATCTATCAATCTCACGACTCTATGGCATCGATACAACCTGTCATAAATTACCATAATGCAGCCTGGGATTAAAATTATTCATATTTTTTTTACATAAACTCCTAAAGATTTCCTATTTTATGCCGATATAGACGAATTATAAAATGTAAGTGTTGTGAAAAAGGCAAACCTCTTGAAAGAGTGGGACGCAAAGCCTCCGGCCCGGTAATGATGGGTAGCGGGGTTGCCAATGATTGGATAAGTCTAACGTTGAAGCTCATTCTTTCAAAGAATGGGTTTTTTGCTTTGTTATGCATGCAAATAACACGGTCAACAGGAGGATTATATGCAGGGATGTTTGTTAGCGCACTTATGGTTATGGTGTTGCTTGTACCCGCCGGTACGGCATTTGGGGTAAAAACAACACGAATTACCCGATATTTATTGAAATTATGGAAAAGAGAAAAGAAAAAAGAATTGTATTAGATCCTGCGGACCTTATCTCTGCTGAATTTTATATTGAAAATGGCTCTGAAAAAAAGCAGTTGTGGCATTTGGATGTTTTCGACTGTTCAAATCATGGACTCGGACTGTTAGTCGCAGAGTTTGATTCAGCATTATTGCATATATTGAATCCAGAGGACAGGATTGAGGATATGCTGCTCTACTCAGAATGGGGTATAATGAAAGTGAATGCCACAGTGCGGCATATAACGAAAATCGAACAGGGTGTTTACAAAAATCACTACGTCGTTGGAGTGTATTCTGACGAAATTAAAAACCTGCAGTCCTTAGATAGTGTCCCTCCATAAATCCAAAATAAACACGATGGGTGTCCAACAACCCGCAGCCCGATTTTTGTGAATCTTGCGAAAAATATGGAAAGCATAGAATTAAATCTTGGATTGTGAATGTGCACAGCTTATTCCAAGATGTGCCCCCAATAACAAGACACAATTTCATTTGCTTTAGGCAGATTCGTGGCTATATTTGGACTAACCAGTTGCAAAATCCGGCTGCGTCCTAACAGCCATATTGATCCGCAACCCCCAACAAAGGAGGTCTGAAATGGCACGTTTACTCTATATCGAAGCCTCACCCCGCAAGGAAAGATCTGCTTCAATTGAAGCTGCCAAAACCTTTATAAACGAATATGAACGCACTCACCCTGAGGATGTGGTTGAAATCCTTGATCTTTGGGCAACTCACCTTCCAGAGTTCGATGGACATGTGATTGATTCAAAATATGCTATCCTCCATGGTCTGGAGCACACCGATGAGCAGAGACAGGCCTGGAAAAGTGTGGAGGACGTCATTGAGCAATTCACCGCGGCGGATAAATATCTTTTTTCGCTGCCCATGTGGAATTTCGGCATCCCCTACAAGCTTAAGCATTACCTTGATGTGATCGTCCAGCCGGGCTACACTTTTAGTTTCAGCCCCGAAGAGGGATACAAGGGCCTTGTAACCGGCAAACCCCTTGCTGTCATTTATGCTCGCGGTGGCGCCTATGGTGCCGGCACCGGTTCCGAGAGCTATGACTTGCAAAAAACTTATCTCGAGCATATCCTGGGATTTATCGGTTTCAGCGATTTTCAGAGCATACTTGTCGAGCCAACCCTGGTATCCCCTGAAGATAAAGAAAAGATAATGGAAACAGCCAGGCAGCAGGTCAAATCGGTAGCGGCGGGTTTTTAACTGCTTCCTCGATGTAACCGGCCGCATGTTAGGTGGCATCGTTAAAAAGCCGAATCTTTTGAAACCAGGGTTCGAGAGAATATTACAACATTATGCTATCAGCACTGTTCTTCATGTTCAAACGTTTGCTGCAAGCCCGAATATTGCCAAGAGGCAGTAGAAATCCCATTTTTGGAGAAATTGAAAATGCAACAAAGCAGTTGTAACGTTGACAAGGAGCAATTTGAATCCAAAAACCAAAAGAATCAAAAAGGGTGCAACCCTTAAAGAGCCTTCAGTGCTGTTGGTCCTTATCCTGACTGCCATTAGCGTCTGCTTGATTATTGTTAAGACAGTCCATGCTCAATCCGGCCATATCCAAACCATAGTGACGCCCCCTCCAGGTCTTGAACCGTTAAATTCCCCGGAGGTATTTGACCCTGACAATCTTTATGAAAAGATAAACGGCCAGGCAGAGCTTTATCTATCAGCAGGCTTTGTGCGCCTAAAAAGCCAGTGGTTTGCGGAAGAAAAAGACTCAGATTCAATGTTTGAGGTTTATATTTATCATATGGGAAATGGAATAAATGCGTTCTCCGTTTACAGCGTGCAGCGCAGAGGTGACATCCAAAAGATTGACTTGGCGCAATTTGCTTATCAAACGGAAAGTTCACTTTACCTGGTGCATGGGCCGTATTATCTGGAAATAATTGCAGCCACGCCTTCAGAGAATATCTTATCAAAGATGACATCATTGGCACAAAATTTTATTAAAAATACACATGTAGATACGAAATCAATTAGAGTGCTCGGATTCTTTCCAAAAGAAAATTTGGATCAGGACAGTATTGCGTTAATTGCCAAGAATGCTTTTGGTTTTGATGGATTGGATCGTGTGTTTACCGCTACCTATAACCTCGATGGGAGCAAAGTAACCGCCTTTATCTCAAAGCGCAAGACTCCACAGGAAGCAAAGGATCTGGCGATAGATTTCCACAAGCATTTCATTACCTTTGGCGGAAAAGATATTAAACCCGGCGTTGCTGTCAAAGACATAAAAATGATTGAGATTATGGACACCTTTGACATAATGTTTTCCCTCAACTCCTATTTGGCCGGAGTTCATGAGGC
>JABMQM010000285.1 GCA_013203195.1 Desulfobacteraceae bacterium
ATTATTTCGATGCGCCGTTTTGCCCTTTCCAGGCGCTTGTCGGAGCGAACGATTCCGACGTAGTTCCACATGCACCGGCGGATTTCATCCCAGTTGTGTGCAACCATAATAAGTTCATCACTGTCGGTTGTGCTGACGTCATCCCAGGGCGGAGGATCAGGTATGGAACTTGCGTCTATGGTTTGGATGTCTTTTGAGGCCTGCACGGCGGCTTTGTTAGCATAAACCAGAGCCTCGATCAGAGAGTTGCTGGCCAGCCTGTTCGCTCCGTGCAGCCCTGTGCAGGCAGTTTCACCGGTGACATACAGCCGGTTTAAATCGGTGCGACCGAACATATCGGTGGCAACGCCGCCGCACATATAATGGGCGGCGGGCACAACCGGTATAGGTTCGGCGGTCATGTCGAAGCCGAAAGTGAGACATTTTTCGTATAGATTTGGAAAACGGGTTTTAATAAATTCGGAGTTTTTGTGAGAGATATCCAAAAATACCGAATCATCACCGCTTTTTTTGAGTTCAGTGTCAATGGCGCGGGCCACAATGTCACGGCAAGCCAGATCCTTTTGGGGATCGTATTGGTGCATGAAGGGGTTGCCGGCGGAGTCTATGAGAACACCTCCTTCACCTCTGACGGCTTCTGAAATCAAAAAGTTTTTAGCATCTGCGTGATACAGGCAGGTGGGATGAAACTGGACGAATTCAAGGTTGGCTACCGTAGCGCCGACGCGATAGGCCATGGAAATGCCGTCACCGGTAGCGATATCGGGGTTGCTGGTGTATAGATAAACCTTGCCGGCGCCGCCGGTGGCCAAGAGTGTGATCTGGGCGCAAAAAGTTTTTACCTGGTTAGTATTAATGTCAAGAACATAGGCTCCACAGCAGTAGTCTTCATGGGTGGTGGTGATAAGCCCCCTTTTCATACGTTTTGAAATAGCAATCAGATCTATGGCAATATGATCTTCAAACACGGTAATCCGGTCATGATTATTAACGTGGTCGACCAGAACTTTTGCGATTTCCATGCCTGTCATGTCCTGGGCGTGGACAATGCGTTTGTGTGAGTGTCCGCCTTCACGTCCAAGATCAAGATTGAGCGATTTGTCGTCTAGTTGTGCTTTCTTTTTAATATTGAATTGGACGCCCAGATTGATCAGGTCACGGATTCTTGCGGGTCCGTTTTTAACGACCATCTCGGCAACGTCCCGATTGCACAGACCGTCCCCGGCAGCGAGGGTGTCCTGGATGTGAAGATCAAACGAGTCGAGTTGATCGAAAACAGAAGCAATGCCGCCCTGGGCCTGTGTGGTGTTACTGTCCCAGAGCCCTTTTTTTGTCACCAGAGCAACACTGCCGAGCTCCGCCACCTTAAGGGCAAAAGTAAGGCCGGCAACACCGCTGCCGATAATTAGAAAGTCGGTTTTAACATCCATAATCCTACCTATCAACCCGGATAAACCGGAATCAATAAAAAAACATCACGAAAGCACGAAATTACGAAAACACGAAAAAATATTTAGATCATAATTATTTAAATATCGTGCTTTCCTTCTTTCGCATGCCCCGTAGGCAGAGCCTGTCGTACCGGGGTGTTTTCGTGATTACTAAAGCTTTTACTCAATCAGGACAAATTTGTTTACAGAAAAGATGATTGCCGGCGTTGACGTTTAGCATTATAGCCCATTAAAAATCCAACAAAAAGTACGGCGGCACCACTTAAAAACCAATGGATATATTGACGCCTTTCAAGTTTTGAAAGCTCCTCTTCAAGTCTTTCAACTTCTTTTTGCTGTTCACTAAGCCGGGTTATGGAATTTTCAGAGCTGTCTTGAAGCTTTAACAGGCTCGCCGATTTGCTCTTGAGAGTTTCATAAGACGTTTTAAGAGCGTTTAGCGTTTTTTCGCTAACGGCTAATTCTGCCTTAAGCTTCTGGTTCTCATCTTTAAGCTTGGAAATTTCAGTATAAGGGGAGTCGGCGAGGGCCAGCAGGGCTTTATGTTTTTCTTTCAATTGTTCCAGCTCAATACGGCTCGGCAGTTTAGAAGTAAGAAAACGGCTGACCACCCAGCCTTCCTTGCCGCTGGGCAGGCGGATCCTGGTCCACTGATCAGCCGGTTCGAGTACTTTTACCTTTTGTCCTGATTTTAACATTGCTATAATTTTATGATCAACTCCCTCTCCGGTCCTGAGGGTTATCTCAGCGAGATCGCTGACATACATTGTCTCAGCCTGGACCGCTGTTGAAAATAAAATTAACAACACTCCAATAAAAACAAAATGTCTCATTTGCCGTATTCTCCATATAAATATATTAAAACAATAAATTCCACGTTATTTTGTGTTGAAACAGCTGATCTGTCAATAATTTCTTTTAAAATGTCAAGATTTATGATAATCCAGCTTAAAAAGCTGCATTAAAATATATCTGTTGAGGATTATTTTAACTATTCAGCCACTAAGGCACAAAGACACAAAGAAATAATAGATTTGAATTTGGCTCCCTAGCCTGTCTGCAGGGCAGGGGACGATAAAATAATCATATAATCTTAGTGCCTTTGTGGCAAAATATCCGGATAGTAACAAAATAATATCACGAAAACACGAAAGAACGAAAACACGAAAATAAAACACTTAAAACCTAAAACTTAAAACGTTCGCAAAAAGGAAAAGTTTTACTTTGTTACGAAACCATCTGTATTAATTCCTTATATGTAAATTTGATACTATATAGTTTAGCGAATAAAATGAAATAATTCAATTTACTTTTTGAAACACCGAGACGCTCTTGACATCCACCGTGTCTCTGCATATAGATCTGTATCATCATGCGCGCAGTCATCCAAAGAGTAAAATCAAGTTCCGTAACCGTCGGCGATGAGACCGTCGGTAAGATCGGCAGCGGACTGCTGGTGCTGCTGGGTGTTGCCGAACCGGACCAGTCCGCCGACGCCGACTTTCTGGCGAAAAAAATCGTAAATTTGAGAATTTTTGAAGATGAGCAGGGCAAGATGAACCGCTCCTTAATCGATATCGGCGGCGAAATGCTGGTGGTCTCCCAGTTTACCCTGCTGGGAGACTGCCGTAAAGGGCGGCGGCCTTCATTTATAGACGCCGCCGGTCCGGACAAGGCTAACGAACTTTACGAGTATTTTGTCGCCCAGTTGCGCAAAACAGGCGTTCACGTTGCCACCGGTCGTTTTGGTGCCATGATGGAGGTTTCGTTGATAAACGACGGACCGGTGACACTTATCCTGGAAAGCAAATAAATGCTGAATTCAAGATCAACACCGAAAATTCGGTCATTATTCCCTTTTCGGGTTCTCCTTGTCTTTTTTGGGCTGCTTTGTCTTATACCCCTGAAAAATAGTTATGCCGAAAAATGGGACGAGTTACATGATCTGATCGGCAACCAGGATGCTGTGCTGGTCGCCGACTCTAAGGGCAGCATTCTATTTTCAAAAAATGCCGACCTCCAGCTGATTCCGGCTTCCACCCTTAAAATACTCACTGCGCTGGTTGCCCTTGATTCTCTGGGCCCGGGCCACAGGTTTGTCACTGAGTTTTATCTGGATCAAGAGGATAACCTTATTGTTAAAGGATATGGTGATCCGCTTCTTGTTTCAGAAGCCTTAGTGCAAATCGCTACAGTGCTGACCACACGACTCGATAGTAGGCAAAAAAGGATCAACGACCTGGTGCTGGATGCCTCTTATTTTGACGATCCCATCGTAATTCCCGGAGTCACATCATCTTACGAGCCGTATGATTCACCTAGTAGTGCCCTGTGTGTCAATTTCAACACGGTTAATTTTAAACGTAATACCGGCGGTGTCTATGTCAGTGCTGAATCCCAAACCCCTCTGCTGCCGTTTGCACTCGATAGAATCCGTGCATCCGGGCTGAAGCACGGCCGAATCATTCTTTCCCGTGAGGCCAATGAAAGCACGCGTTATGCCGGCCATCTTATGCGCTATTTTCTTAAACAGCAAGGACTCGATATCAAAGGCAGGATTCGAATCGGCAGGGTACGAAAAGAAACCGACAAACTGATTTTTAAATACGTTTCCGAGTTTTCAATCCAACAGGTGGTTTCAAAACTTTTTGAGTATTCCAACAATTTTATGGCCAATCAGCTCCTCGTGGTTACAGGAGCGCATGTTTACGGCCCGCCCGGCACACTCCCTAAGGGTGTAAGGGCAGCATCAACCTTAGCAAAGAATGTTTTGAAAATTAACAATTTTAAAATTGTGGAAGGTTCGGGAATTTCCCGAGAAAATAAAATTTCAGCGCACAACCTGCATATCGTGCTGGAAGCGTTTGCGCCGCATTATCATATGATGCGCCGTGAAGGAAGGGTGTTCTACAAAACCGGAACGCTTAGCAATATCAGCACCCGGGCAGGTTATATTGAAAACAGTAAGGGCGGGCTGTATCGATTTGTGGTACTGATCAACACTCCGGGCAAGTCAGCTGATCCTATCCTGGATATACTACTGAAAAATCTTAAATAAATCCATTTTTAACTGTTCACGGGTTCAGAGGTTCAGGGTTCAAAGGTTCAGAGGTTAACGCAGAACGCAGCCTCCGGTGCAGAGGGCCTCTGGCCCGGAAGGAACCAAAACGGTGAACGCAGAACGGTGAACCCTGAACCTGTGAAC
>JABMQM010000286.1 GCA_013203195.1 Desulfobacteraceae bacterium
CATCTACAAAAGCATTCTATTCCCAGATCGTGGCCGGTGCTGTTCTGGGTCTCAATATTGCCGCTTTGCTTGGCCTCAGAAATAACGGCTTTATAACTGCGGAAATCAAGCAGCTGCTTGAACTCCCCGTGCATATGAAAAAAATCCTTACAATGCTCAGTAGTATTGAAGACTCGGCCCAGCGACTGGCTGCCACCAAGACTTACTGGGCGGCCGTGGGCAGCGGTCCCAATAAGGCCTCGGCAGATGAAATCAGAATTAAGCTGAGTGAACTTTGCTACAAAACGATTTCATCAGACTTTGTTGAAGATAAAAAACATATTGATCTTTCATCGGAGCCGTTGATCATTGTCTGCGCTGCCGGAACAAGGAGTAATGTCATTGGTGACATCATCAAAGACACCGCCATTTTTCAGGCTCACAAAGCCACACCGATAGTTATCGCCGACGAGGGAGAAAACCGCTTTGCTCCCTATGCCGCGGATGTATTTCACGTCCCGGTTGTCAGCGAGCATCTTGCACCGGTTCTCAACACCCTGGTGGGACATATCTGGGGATATTATGCTGCTCTGGCCATCAACGGAGGGTCAAAGTTTCTATACGGATTCCGGCAAGATGTGCAGAACACCATCGACGACTATGCCGCCAGGGACCTGGATGTGTACGAACTAATTTTAGAAAAATCATTCAGAGAAAAAATCGCTTCTTTCTACACAGAATTCAGAAGGAAAAAAGCCCAAAACAGTTTTCCAGCCGCCATTGGACTTGAAGCGGCGTCAGATTTGACTCTGCTGCTTAAATATCTGGCCGGAAGGCTGCCTGTTGCTGATTTTGAAATCGACTTCGGCAAAAAGGGTACGGCGCTGAACATGCTTGAGGCCCTGCTTGAGTGTCTGGGGGAATCGATCAACTGTCTGTCCCGTCCCGTGGATGCCATCAGGCACCAGGCTAAAACAGTCACTGTCGGAACGAGCCGCATCAGTGAAAAGGTCGAGGGCATCCTGTTTGACACATTGGCCGCTTACAATGTCAGTACTTCTCAGCTAATCAACAAAAATGTTCTCGTTGTTAAAAATCTGCAGCCAATCGTTGACCGTATCAACGGTGCCATCTTTTACAAAATCGACGGTCTGAACCTTTTGGGCGAGCTTACTGAAGCAACCACCATTGAAATTATCAAGAAAACAGGCGTGCTGGAACCGATTCCTTCCCGGGTGGAAACAGACAATATACTCAAAGGCACTAAAAGAATCATTGTGCAAGAAGGTAATGTCTATATCGGCAAAGGTGTCAAAGACGATCGCAGTATTATCATTATTCCGATAATCTCCGCCTCTCCTGCCAAGGCCAACATGATCGAATATATCCTCTTGTTAACTACTGCTTTTAAAGAAAATGTTCCCCTCGCGGTTAAGATAAAGGCTCTGGGCGGCAAGCAT
Organism: Desulfobacteraceae bacterium; assembly: GCA_013203195.1. Taxonomy (GTDB): domain Bacteria; phylum Desulfobacterota; class Desulfobacteria; order Desulfobacterales; family UBA11574; genus Desulfatibia_A. The sequence goes on from JABMQM010000286.1 coordinate 1,440, forward strand.
GAGCGCATCAAAAATATTGTTCAGGAAAACAGCATCATATGGGACGACCAGCATCTTGAACTTATTGAAATACATAATCTTTTTGGGATATCGGCCGAAAAGATCGGGGAATATATTGCCTCCAGGATCAACGGCTCTGCGCATACCTCTTGAGACCTTTGAAATTTTCGGGAGGTGAATTACGTGCGAGTTGCTGCATGCTCCAGTGCCGCCCGGATAAACTCTCTGAACAGTGGATGGGGATCCATGGGCCGGGATTTAAATTCCGGATGGAACTGACAGCCTAAAAACCAGGGGTGGTCCTTTACTTCGATCATTTCTACCAGCTCGCCGCTGGGCGAAATACCGCTGACAACAAGCCCTTTCTCTTCGAGCACTTCTTTATAAGCATTGTTGAACTCATACCTGTGGCGGTGTCGTTCTGAAATCTCTGCAACACCATAAGCCCGGTGAGCAAGCGTTTCCTTTTGGATAATGCAGGGATAGGCGCCCAGGCGCATGGTGCCGCCCTTGTCTGAACTGACATCCCGCCTTTGAATGCTGCCGGCTTTATCATCATACCACTCGACCATTAGATATATAACCGGAAAAGGCGTATCAGCATCAAACTCCTGGCTGTTAGCTCCGGCCATACCGGCAATGTTGCGTGCAAATTCGGCCACTGCGATTTGCATTCCAAGACATATGCCAAAAAATGGAACCTTGTTTACCCTGGCATATTTTGCGGCACAAATTTTTCCTTCAACGCCTCGTGCTCCGAACCCACCCGGTACAAGTATGCCGTCCGCATCTATAAGCTGCTGACTGCAGCTTGTATCGTCGATTGTTTCTGAATCAACGAAGGTAATATTCACCCGGGCATCGTTGGCAATACCGCCATGGGTTAAGGCTTCATTTAAACTTTTATAAGAGTCTGTCAGGTCGACGTACTTTCCAACCAGGGCGATGTTAACGGAATGTTTGGGTGCTTTCACACTTTGGACAAGCTGTTCCCAATCTTCGAGTACAGGTGCTCTTGTCCAAATATTGAGGAGTTCTACAATCTTATTGTCGAGCCCCTCCTTGTGAAACACCAGCGGAACCTCGTAGATACACTCCACATCTTTGGCCGTAATCACCGCATCCACGCTGACATCGCAAAAAAGGGCTATTTTGGACTTGATCTCTTTCGACAGGTACTGGTCCGTCCTGCAAAGAAGGATATCCGGCTGAATACCAATACTGCGAAGCTCTTTGACACTGTGCTGCGTCGGTTTTGTCTTAACCTCACCTGCAGTGGCAATATAGGGAACCAGCGTAAGATGAATATACAAAACATTATCCTTGCCCGCATCAGATTTAAATTGCCGGATTGCTTCCAGAAAGGGCAAACTTTCTATGTCACCGATGGTCCCGCCGATTTCCACAATAACAACATCGACGCCATCGGCCACAAGCTTAATGCTGTTTTTAATCTCGTCGGTAATATGCGGAATCACCTGGACCGTCCCTCCAAGATAATCTCCCCGGCGCTCTTTGCTGATAACGGAATAGTATATTTTCCCGGTGGTAAAATTGTTGTTCCGACCAACTTTAGCATGCGTGAAGCGCTCGTAATGGCCTAGATCCAGATCGGTTTCGGTACCGTCGTCCAATACATAAACCTCACCGTGCTGGAAGGGATTCATGGTTCCGGGGTCAACATTAATGTATGGATCGAGCTTCTGAATCGTTACCGTAAGCCCGCGACTTTCGAGCAGCGATCCAATGGCTGCTGAAGCAAGTCCCTTGCCAAGGGAAGAGAGTACGCCGCCCGTCACAAAGATAAATTTGGTGTTAGAAGCCATATATACCTCGTCATATAAAATCGCGCAGCGATTTTATTCGTATATTTTCTTAAACTCTTCAATCGTCTTTTGAACCTCATTCAGATCCTTTTCAGCACCCTGCTCCGATCTTTTAGAGGCATCCGGCAGATAGATCGATTTAAGATGATCAATATCAAAAAGATCTTCAGTAAAAATTGGTTTCGTTTCGATGTTTTGGACCTTAATTTCGCGCACCAAAATGTCATCGCGGTAAAATTCAACCCGCATCGGATACCACATCTTATTCAATATCCGCCAATCAAGGTAGCGAACTTCAAGGGTGTCTTCACGGTTTTCGGCAGTCCTGCCGGTTATTATCCAGCGTAAGGGCCTGAATGTATCTTTAGTCAGCCATATCTGAGGAACCGTTTCATCCGGATATTGCGCCCCCACTACATAGACGGGTTGGCCTTGAAAACGTCCCAAACTTGAAACATCAACGTCCACTCCATAGAGAAACAATTTTTCTTCCAGCAGTACTCTGGAATTGTAAAGAAAAACATCCTTATAACGGCCATAGATGGTTTCAGATGCAGCGACAGCCTTCCCGTCGATAACCGTTAAGGCCTCACCCTTTGACAACACATGAATCCTTTGAACGTTTTCAGAAATAATGTCCGAACGGAACGTTTCCGGAAAAATGTACTTTAAGGTTTCATTAAACTCCAGGCCGTCTTGCCGGCTATTATCATAAAGGATAAGCTTTTGTGAAATCAAAAGTCTTTTTGATTTACCTAAATTTTGGGTCATTAACTCCAGCAGGTGGGAGCCCTGGAGTACATAGGCATCAACCTGCGGATAAACATAGATAAAAATTACAATGACTACAAAAAATAAAGGGATTTTTTTTAAGTGTTTTTGCATCTGGTAGCTGTTGGATTCAGGTTACAATATCTCCTCGGCAAACATGGCGCCTTTGCCGAGTTCCTCTTCAATCCTGATGAGCTGGTTGTATTTGGCAACGCGGTCGCTGCGTGACATAGAGCCCGTCTTTATCTGGCCACCGTTTACACCGACCACAAAATCGGCGATAAATGAATCTTCGGTTTCGCCGGATCTGTGGGAAATTACGGTTGTGTAACCGGACTGCTTCGCCATTTCGATGGCATCTAATGTTTCCGTAACCGTACCGATCTGATTCAGTTTGATCAGAATGGAGTTTGCTATGCCCTCCTCAATCCCTTTAGCGAATATCTCAGGATTGGTAACAAAGATATCATCACCAACGATCTGGATCGACCCTTCCAGCCGGTCGGTCATCAAACCCCAGCCGGTCCAATCTTGCTCGGCGAGACCATCCTCTATGGAAAGGATAGGGTATTTATCGATTAATTCCTCATAATAATCGATCATTTTTTCGGCGGTGAGCTTTCTATTTTCCGATTTTAGAATATACTGTTTGTTTTTGTAAAATTCACTGGCAGCGCAATCCAAACCAATACCAATATCACTGCCGGGTTTGTATCCGGCAGTTTTAATTGCCTTAATGATAAACTTTATGGCCGCCTCGTTGGATTCAAGGTCAGGGGCAAATCCGCCTTCATCACCCACGGCAGTATTGAGTCCTTTGTCCTTCAACAGCTTCTTTAAACTGTGAAACGTTTCCGCTCCCATCTGTACAGCCTCTTTAATTGACTTAGCGCCAACGGGTATGATCATGAACTCCTGTATGTCCAGATTGTTGGCGGCATGGGCGCCGCCGTTGATAATATTCATCATGGGAAGGGGAAGGCATCTGGCATTTATCCCTCCTAAATATTTGTAAAGGGGCAATCCATATGCTGCTGAAGCGGCTCTGGCAGCTGCCATTGAAACGCCTAAAATTGCATTGGCTCCAAGTTTTGACTTGTTTGGTGAGCCATCCAGGTCAATCATAAATTTGTCAAAAGCCATCTGATCGGCAGCATCCATACCTTTCACAGCAGGAGCAATTATTTCTCGTACGTTTTTTACGGCAGTTACGACACCTTTGCCACCGTAGCGTTTCGCGCGCTTATCTCGAAGCTCTAAAGCTTCACGTTTGCCGGTGGAAGCACCGGAAGGGACGGCAGCCCGTCCAACGGCACCGCAGGCAACCATGACATCCACCTCAACCGTAGGATTGCCTCTTGAGTCGAGAATTTCTCTTGCAGTGATATCAACGATTTCAGTCATGGTTTCCTCCCTTTTTTTAATGAATTAAAGTTGACAAATTGGCGATAAATGTTACTCTGCTAATGATTTTATGTCAAGCATCGGACTTGTATTGCAAATGCTTTTTTAATTTTTGCTGATTCATTTGAAGAACCCTGTAATTTCTCAATAACTTAATGAAAAACACTGACCTATATTCCAATGCCCATATCGTCATTGCGGCAATCCGGGTTCTGGCCCACCAAAAAAATACTCCGCCTTCTATTGAAGACGTTTGTCAATCCCTATCTTTTTCTTTGGAGCAAGGAAATTTCATATGCAATAAGCTCCAAGAAATGCAAATCATAGAGATAGTCGAAGGTTCCTACGGAACCAGACTCTTTATTAAGAACCATTTGAAAATAGAAGATGTCCCCAGAGGCGACAAAGTAAGCGGGCTGGAAGAAGAGCTTAAGAAATTCCAAAGTTCCCGAAAGGATTTTACGAAAGAAATTGAGTCTTTCCAGGCCAAACAGGCCAAAAAGCAAAAAGATCTTTTCGCCGAACTGGAAAAGAAACTCAAACAAAAACCCGACCTCTGAAATAGCTAGAGCAGGTTCAAGTCCCAGTTCCACAGCCCGGGCCTTTTTTTCAATTTCACTCCCTCGGGCAATGGCTCGATCAGATGTACGAAAAGACTGTAACCTGCTTTCTGAAGCAAATCCTGATTGACCCTAATGTCCAGTTCCCAGTTGGGGAACATCCAATAGTCCGAACCATATTGCCTAACCCAGGCTTGCTCGCCCTTGGGGCTGGTAAACGACCGCCCGGTTTTCATGTTTTCCGCAAGTGTACGCGATACACATAATGGCCAGTTGCCGGCTGTAACGATACCTACCGGCAGCGGGCTGTACTTGGGCAGCAGCAAATAATCCTCCCGGCCCAGTTCCGGGCTGACGATGACCCCGTTAAATCCCAAAGATACCAGGCTGTCAACAGCCAGAGGATTGGCGATGTTGCAAAACGGGCCGGCCCATAAATTCAAACTTTTAGCCCTGGTGAAAAGCGCTATCTGCCAGGGGGTATTAAGGACAAAATTCCGTCCCCCCTTTTTAAGGACAAAATCGATAACCCCCTTTATTTTGGTCTCATCTTCAGGCCAGATCACAGGCGGCAGCCACCACCAGAGTTTGGACACAAGGCTCCCGGGTATCCCCACCGGATTTTTGATCGGCAGCCAGATCCCGGTTCGTCCCCGAAGCTGTTTGTTGTCAATCTCTCGGTATACCTTAAGTTCAAAGGCTAAGGATCGTTTTCCGGATCTTTGCGGCAGCCTGGCACGAAAATTTGTAGCATCTACCCGCGGCTTTGGAATTTTGTTAAGCTCACCTTCAAGCACCGCCAACTTATTCTCAAGTGTTTTATCGCATCTGTCCGTTAAAAATACCGGAGTCCCCTTGGCAGGTCTTTTTTTCGATAAACTTTTTAAAAACAAGCGCCCCTTTTTAGGAACGAACCTGCGGACCCTGCTTTTGCCGTGCCACGGCTCATCCTCATAACCGATGCGCAGGGTATCGCCGCATAAAAGTTCCTCTCTGGCAATAATAAACGGTTTTTCTTTCGTCCCTTTTATGTTTCCAACAAGCAACCCGGAGCCGGTTTGTACGTCAACTTTGACCGGACTTTGAGGTCTTTGCGACAAGAAATTATAATGGGTTCCAACACGCCCCAAAGCCCCGGCAAGGAGTTGCAGGGCCGCTTTTTTCATTTTGGGATCGCTCCCCTGGTCTCTTAACATCCGGTAGGCCCGGACCGTATTAAAAACGTAATGGGAACCTTTTTTACGGCCTTCAATCTTCCAGGCCCGCACTTGAGGAATGGACAAAAGAATTTTGACCAGCACATCTACGCTGAGATCCTGGCAGGAAAAAAACTTTTCGGTTTGCCTTCCCTGCGTATAAAGCCGGCGGCAGGGTTGTACGCATCTGCCCCGCAGACCGCTTTTACCGCCCAGATAGCTGCTCCAGTAACACCTTCCGGAAACCCCGTAACACAGGGCACCGTGGATAAATACTTCCAGATCCAACCCCTTTGGACAGGCCAGGGCCATGGCCTTGATCTCGTCTATGGAAAGCTCCCTGGGGATAACGATACGGTCCACATCAAGTTTTTTGCCCACAAGTTTGAGGGCTGTTTGAAAGCTTACATTCGCCAGTGTCGATAAGTGCAGCCCCCCTTCAAAACCTGCCTGTCTGGCTAACTGCACAAAGGACAGGTCCTGGATGATTATAGCGTCGGGTTTCACCCTTTTTTTCAATTGTTCTAAAAATCGACCGGCCTGATCCAGATCGTCGGGCTTTAACAGTGAGTTTAATGCCACATGGACCTTAATCCCTTTGTCACGTGCCATCTGCGCCAGGGGTGCCAGTTCCTCAATTGAAAAGTTCTTAGCTTCCATGCGGGCCGAAAAGTGCTTCAGTCCTAAATATACGGCGTCGGCCCCGGCTGCCATGGCCGCCAAAAAGGAATTTTTGTTCCCGGCCGGAGCCAGAATTAATGGTGGAGGCAATATTTTTGTTTCCGTTTTCACTTTTAATATAGCAAGACCTTTGCAAAAGGGGGCGTTTTTCAAAGGTCTCGCTATAATATATCACACGACAATGTCATTATTTGTTTTACACTGTGGTAAAGGTAACCTCTGAACCGTCGCTGAAGGTTATAATGAACGTTACACCAACCATATCCACGGCACTGGCGCTTCCTGTCTGGACGTCTTTAAAACCGTTATATTTAATCGTTCTTTAATCACTAATCAAGGTTTGACCCCGTAGGCCACTGCCTCTAAGAGTTCTGCCATTGTCACTCCATCCTCCGGGAAGGGTAAAATAGAATGTGCTCCCTTTGCTTTCCGTGCTTTCGCACCAGATTTTGCCCTTGTGCCCATCGATGATGCCTTTGCATATGGCGAGACCCAGGCCTGTACCGCCTTCCTTCTTCCTCTCCAAAGAGTGCAGCACCTGGTAGAATTTTTCGAAGAGATGCTTTTGATGTTCCTTCGATATTCCAATACCTGTGTCGGCAACCGATATCTCCACATACCCCGTCGCCTCTTCAGGCATATCTGATAGAACTTCCCCTTGATGAACTTCAATGGTTACAGCCCCCTGCTCAGGAGTAAATTTGATGGCGTTGTCAGCAAGATTTATCAGCACTTGCTCTATCTTGTCGACATCCCCAAAGATAACAGGCAGATCAGGAGAAATATCCACATTTAATGCTATGGATTTTTTATTGGCCAACGGCTGGAGCGTATTTATAACATTGCCGGTTATGTCCCTTATGTCTATCTGGGCATATTCATAGTTCATTTTTCCGGCCTCGATCTTCGAAATATTCAGCATATCGTTAATGATAGTGGTCAGCCTGTTGATATTCCGTTGCGCCATGGACAGAAATTTCCCCTGTCCATCGTTTATGGCCCCGGCCTTGCCTTTCACAATAATGTCCACGGCATTCTTGATGGAGGTCAGAGGCGTTCTAATCTCATGCGATGTAATGGATATAAACTCCGATTTCAGGTCGGCGAGTCTTTTGAGTTCCTTAGCGGTTTTTATCAACGATGATTCGTACACCTTGCGATCGGTAACGTCCTGACGTGTTCCCGACATTGTAAGGGGTTTGCTGTCCTCAGTCCAGGAAACTACTTTGCCACGGTCAAGCACCCAGACCCAATTCCCATCTTTGTGTTTCATCCGGCACTCACATTCGTAATAATCTATTTCTCTCTTAAAATGTTTTTCAAGTATCTCATTGGAAACTTTGAGGTCATCGGGATGGGTAAAATCAATCCATGTCTGAATGCTTATGGGCTCAAGTTCCTGCAGATCATACCCGATGATATTTGCCCAGCGTTCATTGAAACTTGCCTCTCCTGTCTGAACGTTCCATTCCCAGGTTCCAGAATTTGTGCCATAAAGGATGTCACCAAGCCGTTGTCGTTCGTTCTGCAATTCCCAAGTGCGCTCCTGTACTTTTTGTTCAAGCGCTACATTGGATTGCCGTACTTCCTGAACATATTTTCTTAGAGCGCTTTCTGTATCCTTGAAATTATTGGTCAACTGCTCCATTTCAACTGTAGCCATATGCGGCCAGACAATCATATCCTGTTTTTCTATTTTTAAAGGAATGTCTTTTGTAATTATTGAGAGGGATTCGACAGATCTGGACAATTTGCGGCTAAATACAAGTGCAAGTAGCATGGATAGTGCATAGAGCACTGCCACACCTCCCATGCCCCAGATAGTGAGAGAGTATAGATATTTTTGCATCGGCTTTACCGAATTCTCTGTCACTAGGATCCAATTGGTTTTGTCTATGGGCACTCTGGTAAAATAATAAGCTCCCTTCCATGCATTCATTATGCTGACATTCTTGATTGTGCCTGGAACCCAAAGGCTTACATCGGACGAAATGGTTACAATTGTTCCCTTATTTGTTTCGACGATTGATGTGAGAGGTTTTCTGTTTTTATTGGTGCTGACAATAATATTCCCGTTTCGATCAACAAGAGATAAATCACCTTCATAGCTGAACGTTGCAAGGTGGTCATTCAATTTTTCGAGGTTTACCGCCCCGAGCCCAAACCAGACAAGTTTTTCATCACGGACAAGGGGAACGCTGATAGTGAATATGGGAGAAAAGATGCCGCCTCTTCCCATGAACACATCTGATACCACGGGTTTGAGTGTGTTTTCCAATTGTTTGAACCAAGCCCGGTCGGCAAAATTAATCCCGATGGTTGATTCGCCCCGCTCATTTACAGGCGGGTCGAAAGCAATCGTTGTCGCATCGGCGTCACCGAGAAATACATTGTGATAATCTGGAAATAGTTTGCGGATTTGTATAAGTTCTTCCTGTAGTTCGGGAGACGGTCGGGGGGGGTATTTTTCTCCCAGGCCCGCGATAACCCGTGCTGCATTCACATGATTTCCGACCCACATCTGAATAAAGGCCCTTGCCTCGTGTGCATTCTCCTGGACGTTTGCCATCGCTTGTCTCTGCTGTGAAGCAGCCACACGGTGATTCATATATAAGAGCAAACTCAACGATGGAAACATAAGTGATACTGCAATAAGATGAAAGATGATTGTAGAGTAAGTCGGCAGCCTGGTAGATTTTTTACCAAGCATCCACTGACGAAGGGGGGTGTTGGAAAGAATAATGCTTGCAACCATAGCGTTAAAAATACCGTTCACAGCCTGTTTCAGCACTATGATAGCAACGCTCTGGGTGTCAAGTTGCTGTACTCCGGAGTAGAATGCGATAACAAGCGGTATCCCCAGGATAAGCCAGTAGAGACTGTCGATCAGAAGAATGTTTTTCTTCCCTCGCTTCAGGGCAAGACCTATCCAGAGTATTTCTACAGTAAAAATAATAATAGCATAAGGGTGATTCCAAAGCAGGTAGGTATAACTCGACACAACGATCGACACCCCGATACCCCACCATAAGCCCAGGGTTACAACAGCAAAAATGGAAAAAATGCTTCCGAAGATAAAGTCCACACCTAAGGCGACCGGAAGGCTTAAATAATTTCCGCAATATCCTAAGGCTGAAAAAGCCAGAGCCATTAAGAATTTCCTGAATAGCTCTGGCTTTTCATTTCTTAAAAAATTAAACATTATTGTTTGACCTCCCTACCACCTCATTTTGTCAATAATTAAATAAGGTGTCCCCGGAATTAAAATCTTGATTGCTTAGGACTCATCCCCAAAGGTTGCCTTGTTTATCTCATCAATTGTGGTGATTCCTTTTAAGATTTTGTCTATGCCATCTTTCCAAAGGGTTTTCATACCCTGGGTCTTTCTGGCCACGTCTTTAATCATTCTGGATGATGCTCTTTGTAAAATTAAATCCCGTATGGGATCGGTTACCACTAAAAATTCAAAAAGGGCTGTCCTCCCTTTATATCCTGTCTGCCAACAATTTTTACAACCTTTACCTCTATAGAAAACAAGGTCTTTAGTCCTTGTTAACCCCAGGTCCTTAACTGCCTGTTCTTCAGGCTGGTAAGATTCTTTACACTTAGGGCAAATGGTGCGAACCAGACGTTGGGCTAAAACTCCAGCAACAGAAGAAGAGGTTAAATACGGCTCTACCCCCATGTCCATCAGGCGGGTTAATGCCCCTGGAGCATCGTTGGTATGGAGGGTGCTGAAAACCAGATGTCCGGTTGAGGCAGCCCGGATAGCAGTCTCTGCCGTTTCTAAATCCCTTATTTCTCCTACCATAATGACATCAGGATCCTGACGGAGGATGGATCTTATAGCAGAAGCAAAGGTTATGTTTGCCTTAGGGTTAATCTGTGTCTGGCGGATGAGGTTGAGTCTATATTCCACAGGGTCTTCAATGGTGATAATGTTCTTTTCCGGAGAATTAATGGCATTTAAAGAGGCATAGAGCGTGGTGGTTTTACCGCTGCCCGTAGGTCCGGTAATTAATATAATACCGTGTGGTCTCCGGATGATGATTTTGTAATTTTTTAATGTTTTTGGGGAAAACCCCATATCTTCCAATCCCTTTGAGGCAGCGGTTTGATCAAGAATACGGAGAACCAGGTTTTCACCATAGATCGTAGGAAAGCTTGAAATACGCAGCTCAATATCTTTGTCCTCCATTTTTATCTGAGAACGTCCATCCTGAGGGGTTCTGGTTTCGGAGATGTCCATGTTCCCCATAACCTTTACCCGGGAGATAATGGCAGATTGGAGGTCCTTGGGAATGGAACTAACTTCGTGAAGAAGACCATCAATCCGGTAACGGGTGCGCAAACTGTGTTCATCAGGTTCCAGATGTATGTCACTGGCACCATCCCGAATAGCCTGGCCCATGATCAAATTCAGCAGCTTAATTGCAGGAGCTTCTTTTACGCCTGAAGGCTTAGAAGCTTCTTCGACAAATCCTTCTATGATATCTTTTATAGAACCCTTAACTCCATAATATCGGTTGATAGCCGTTTTGACCTGAATGTCGGTGCTGACAACCGCTTCTACTTCACAGCCGGTTTTGAGTCTTACCTCATCCAGAGCAAAAATATTGTTAGGATCAGCCATGGCCAGGGTTAAGGTGTCGTCGATCTTAAATAAAGGCATGAGTTGATAACGGCGAACCAGGCTTTCAGGGACCAGCTTTATGAGCTTCTCATCTATCAGGTAATTATCCAGATCAACATAAATTGTAGACATATTATTATCCTTTCACGATGCAGGGCATGTATAGGCGTAAGTATCCTGCATCCTGTATTATTTGGGGGATTGTGATAATATTCCCAAACGGTTTTTAACCTTTTCCGCCAACTCAGGATATGTTCTGCCTGAGAGGTCGATAAACTTTTGGTAACAGGATATTGCTTCTTTGATATCTCCACTTTCCTCAGAGATAAGACCCAGATTGTAGTGGGCCTCAGGAGAGTCAAAATCAATAGAAAGGGCATTCTCAAACATCCTTTTGGCTTTGCTTATCTGATTTTTTTTCTTATAAATAACCCCCAGGTTTATATATGCCTCTTTATTTCTTGGATTGATATCAAGAACCTCTCTGAATTCTTGAATAGCCGTTTTCAAATTCCCCTGGACATAGAAGATAACTCCTAAATTATTGTGGGCATTCTCATGCCTGGGGTTCATGGAAAGGACCGTCTGGAACTCCTTAACGGCCTGCCCCAGCTTTCCCATATTCTTGTAAATCACACCCAGATTGGTGTGGGCCTCGACATTCATGGGATCCATTTCGATAATTTTTTTGTATCCTTTAATAGCCTGTTCTTTCTCCCCTTGTTTTTGCTGGGAAAGGGCAGTGTAAAACAGCTCCCTGATTTCATTGGAGGGTCTTTTTTCCAACAAAATTTTTCCGGATAAACTCTCTGATTTCATTTCTTCGTCTTTTGGAGAAGGGGCCGTTATCTTTTTTTCTGGAGCGGATTTTTCCTGAGGATTGGGTGATTCAGGTAAAACTGCAGAGAATTTTTGAGGATTGGGTGATTCAGGTAAAACCGAAGAGAATTTTTGAGAATACGTAACGGGTTTAGACACAGATGCCATGGGGACAGGCTTTTCTCCCTGCCGGGCTATCATAAAAAACATAAAAACAATGGCAATGCCAAATCCTGTTGCACCACACAAAAACCATGCATGTCTGGAGATAACAGCCTTTAAACGTACATCCTTTTCATAGGGGTATTTGATAAAGGGCGGGGCAGGCTTTTTAGCTGCCACATCTTTTTGAGCCCTTTTTAATACATCCACGATGAGACTCATCCTCTATCTCCACCCTCCATATCTTCCCATGCACTGATTATCCGGGCGCCGGGAAAACCTTTGAGTGCCTTTATCTTCTTTAGCATTGCCTGAGCCTCACCTTTGCTCTGGAATTTCCCAAACATCACCCCATACCAGATTCCTTTGCCTGGGATATCCACTTTGGTGGTAAAGGCCTCATATCCGAGCTTTTGAAGTTGGTTAACGTTCATACTGGCCTTTGTATTGTCTCGATAGGAGCTGATCTGTATACTATAAAGATGGCTGGAAGATATGCTCTCAGGGCTGGGGGATAGGCTCTCAGGGCTGGAAGATATGCTCTCAGGGCTTAAGGATGTTCCCTTATCCGTGGAATTGTTGTGAATCGGATAAAGAATCAATTGACCTGTCCGGGATGTGTCTTTATGGATGAAATTGGCATTTAAAAAGGTTGAATATGGAATCTCATATTGAAATCCTATAAGATAAATACATCCCAGGAGCCCCGCCAAAACCCCTAAAGAAAAAAAAGTCCTTATTTTGGAAGAATTAGCAGAGGAAACTCCTTGTTTTCCAAGGCTTTCTATCCCCCTTTTTACCATCTTTTTATCCAGTCGGTTACTTTGCCCGGCATATCCGGCAAGTAATGTCCGGTCACAAACAAGGTCGATGAGACGCGGAATCCCCTGGGAATATTTAAAGATCTTGTTCAGGGCACTGGCAGAAAAGGTGATATTACCATTAGATCCTGCCACCAGAAGCCGGTGATAAATGAATTTTTCCGTGTCAGTTCTGCTTAGGGGGAGCAGATGATAGCGGATGGAGATTCTTTGGTTCAGTGCCCTTAAGAAAGAAGATTTCAGCTTTTGATCTAACTCAACCTGACCGACCAGGATAATCTGAAGCAATTTTACCTTTTCTGTTTCAAGATTGGAGAGCAGCCTTATCTCTTCCAGGGCTTGTTCTGAGAGATGCTGCGCCTCATCAATTATTAAAACAGCACCTCTTGCCTGCGTAAGTTCGCCAAGCAAAAATTGATTTAACCTGTCAATTAATTCCTTTCTTAAGCCTCCTGTATCGCCAATTCCAAACTCTTCAAGGATGCACCTTAACAACTCCTCTCCTTCCAGCATGGGATTTAAAAGCAGGGCGCTGCTTGTATCTTTGCCCAGCCTCTCCACCAGCGCCCGGACAATGGTAGTCTTTCCGGTTCCGATTTCGCCTGTAAGCACCACAAACCCTTCTTTTTCCCTGATCCCGTATAGAAGGTGGTTTGTTGCACCCTGGTGATTTTCGCTTAGATACAGGAACCTGGTATCAGGGGTCAGACTAAAGGGTTTTTCGTTCAGTCCATAGAAATCGAGATACATTATTTTACCTTTTCCCACTCAGATGAAAGTTCTCTAATGAATCGATCTTCTATTTCATTCCCCACCACAATCCTGGGGGTAAGCGTAATTATCAGCTCTGTCTTTTTTTCGGTTTCCACGGTTTTTTTGAAAAGATGACCTAAAAGGGGAACATCTTCCAAAAATGGAACACC
>JABMQM010000287.1 GCA_013203195.1 Desulfobacteraceae bacterium
ACCAAAATAAAAAGATATATATCAAAGACAGTGAACAGAATCGTTATGACCTCAAACCGGAAGAACCCCAATATACCCTTCAGATGGTGCGCGGTAATCCCACAGGATCAGCTACCGGCATTGTATTTAATTTTCATGATCCCGATTACGGCATCACGCTTGAAAAAGGCACCCTTTATTATGGCTTTATCAATCACGGGGAGGGCCGCTACAACCTTCCTGTCTTTTACAAACACGCCGGCAAAATCGTCCACGGCCGGGCCGGTATCGACATTGCCGGACGACTCGCCGGGAAATACGATCTGGCTGACTGGCAGACAACAAAAAGAGGCACGCTCGGTTACCGCCTCACCGATGCCAAGGGCAAACTGCTTTACGACGGCAAAATCGCTTTTACGGGCACCGGTCCCTTCAAGGTGGATACCAGCATTATTGAAGGCCCTTTTGTTTGCAAGATCGGCCCCACGAGCGCTACTATCACCTTTGAAACAAATGTCCCCGCAGCCGGCCGCATTGCCATAAATAAAGGCATGTTTTTTGATTCAGCCAAAACCAGGCATGAGATCACTATCACCGGTCTTTCACCAAACAGGGTATACACCTACACGGTCTCCACGGACAGGGGACAGCACAGGGAAACCTATACATTTAAAACCGCACCGAATCCCGGTTCACGCAACCCATTTGTGTTTGCCTATGCCAGCGACTCGCGTGCCGGAACGGGCGGCGGTGAAAGGGATTTAGGGGGTGTCAATGCCTATATGATGAAAAGAATTATGGCAGTGGTCAATGCAGAAAATGCAGCCTTTCTTCAATTCACGGGTGATGAGATCTATGGTTACTCCAACAATGCGGCTGAGATGCGGCTGCAATATAGTAACTGGAAACGGGCCATTGAGCCCTGGGCCGGCTACACCCCGGTCATCGCCGCTATGGGCAATCACGAATTCTTGGGATACATGTGGAATGATGGATCAAAGTATGGTGTGCAGTGTGACCGCTTCCCTTTTGATGCCGAGTCTTCCGAGGCTATCTTCGCCCAAGCCTTTGTGAATCCTGAAAACGGGCCCGCAAGCGAAGACAACGCATCCTATGATCCCAACCCCGACAAACAAGACTTCCCCAGCTACAAAGAGAACGTGTTTTACTACACCTATGACAACGTGGCCATGGTAGTTCTGAATTCAAATTACTGGTACTCGCCCTCTTTGCCTCACAAAACGTATATCGGCGGGAACCTCCGCGGCTATATCATGGACAATCAGCTAAAATGGCTGCATAAAACCCTTGCTGAACTGGAGAAGGACGAAAATATCGATTTCGTCTTCATCACCTCGCATACACCGGCCTTTCCTAACGGCGGCCATGTCGATAGCGGTATGTGGTACGGGGGTTCCAATCAGCCAAGGCCCTATGTGGCCGGCAAACCCGTTGCCAAAGGCATTATCGAAAGGCGCGACCAGTTCTTAAAACTTATCATGGATCACACCAAAGTCGCGGCAATACTCACGGGAGATGAGCATAACTACAGCAGACTGCTTCTCAAAAACGGAGTAAAGATTTACGCTGAAGATAAATATCTGCCGGAAAAACGGCTGCAGCTTACCAGAGACGTCTGGCAGATCAACAACGGCGCTGCCGGTGCGCCGTATTACGGTCGGGAGTCCACCCCCTGGGAAGATCATCTTGAAAGCTTTTCAACCCAAACCACCCTGGTCTTTTTCCATATCCATGGGAAAAGCATCAAGATGGGTGTCGTCAATCCCGAGACACTGGACAGGCAGGATCTTGTCGATCTATCAAATGAAATGAAATAAAAAATCTCTTTATGTATCGATAGCCGAAGATGATTTGACAGCGGTCAAAATTAGGATTTGCTTAACCTGACACTACCAAAACATGATAAAGGTTATAGATTTTAGGTGAATTTTAAGCAAGTTCTGCACGAACGTACCGTATTTCGCACTCAGACCCCGGTAAGGAACAGTCATTTTCAGGAATTGTGACGGTGAAGGCAAGAGTAAACGACCACTCCCCATAGGGGGTGGCTTTAATTTGCGTCCATAGGCCGCGAATTAAAGGGGAGACGGCAGGTCTCCGATCGTTTAAGTTCATAATCGCGTGCAAAGTAAGCGGTTTGATCAAAAATCATCAAGCATCGGGTTACTTTGAAGATTTGGTACCTGTATCAAAAGCGAAAACGCTCAAAGGCGGCAGAAAAAATACCACCAACGATAGGGGTATTATCAAATGTTTCCTTGCTATGAGATATTATCAGCACAACACAGTTCTTGTGGCAATAATTTCGAACCGAGGCCTAACTTTTTTTTCCTGTTAAAAACTATTAAACTTTGGTGTAATACCGTGCCGTTCCAAAGGGCGATCAGGAAGCCTCGGGTCCTTTGGACCTGCAAAAGTAAAAGGAAAGCAAAAGGCAGATGACAATCACAAGCAGACAGGCGACGAAAGCGTTTTTGAAACCGGCCAATGGATAGAAATCACCGACCTGGCCAGCCCGGTCGAGGATGGAGCCCGTCAGAACCTGAAGAACCGCGACGCCGAAAAACGGCGCCGGGTTGAGTATCCCGGAGGTCAAACCCATTATTTCAACGGGTGTGGTTTCCCGGACGATTCCCCACAATACACTGATAAAACCGCCTGCGACAATGCCCATCACCAGCAGCATCAGGGAAAGACCGACGATTCCTAACGCTCTGAAGAAAAAAATGATGCCCACCCATGTCAGGGTATATACCGTCAGAATGGCAATCAAGGTATTTCCCTTGTGGTAAGAAAACCGGTCGGGCAGCCAACCAAAAAAGGGTGCGCCAATGATGACGCCTACTGGGATCAGCATGTTTAGCTTACTGGCAAGAATGTGTTCAATTCCGAGGGCCGTCATCAAGAAGGGTGTTGCCCAGAGACCCTGAAGCGTTATCAGGGTGCCGTAAATACCGAAAAAAATCATCGCAATAATCCAGAACCGCCCGGATGCGAGCACCTGTGCGGCTTTTATTCTTGAACCCGGATTGCTCCCAGAGGCTGAGGCAGGATTCACCTGAACCGGTTCGGATGGATGTGCGTAATCCCGGGTGAGCAACAGCGTGACAAATGCTAGCCCCAGCGTGATCCCGCCGATCAGGAAAAATGTTTTCCGCCATCCCCAAGTAGCAGCTGTCCAGGCAAGGGGCGTAGTGGCAATCACAGCTCCGAAATTGCCCATGGCCATAAGCAGACCGATCATGGCGGCAAATTCTTTCTTTCTGAACCACAGGGAAATGGCCTTGACCGCCGGCACATACACGCCGCCCACGCCGAGTCCGATAAGCGCCCGTCCCACCGAAGCCCAGCCGATGTTCGGCGCCATACCGAAAAGAAAACAACCTGCCGCGGCCGCCATGGACCAGTAGCCGATAACTCGTCGGGGCCCAATCCGGTCCGAGAGGTATCCAACAAGCGGCTGCTCAAAGGCATAAATATAAAAATACATGGACGACATGAAGCCCAGCGCCGTTGCGTTTGTGTGAAAGGCTTCTAAAAGGTCCGAAACAATAACCGATGTGGACACCCGATGGAAATAGACTAAAAAGTAGACCAGGCAGATAACAGAAAAAACCACCCAGCGATGGGGATTGCGGTATGGATTGGGGGTGTGGTTGTTCATTCAATATTCTTTAGGCTAATTAACCTTCCCACAACGATTTGCAGAGTATAGGTTAAATTGCGTCGAAGCTATCCCTCCTTCGCTCTATGAGCTACGGCACGATTCGCCTTTCCACTCACACCTGCATCATGCATGAGGATATTATGGCGAAAGTGAAAAAAGCCTGCCAGCACTTACATGGCAGGGCATTTGTTGTCAATGAAATAAACGACAACCCCCTGGTTGACATGTCTTTATAAAACAATTTTTACCATTGACAGATCCGAGCTTGGCCCCGATTGCATATAGCTGTAATTGAAACCATTTATCAATGGAGATTAGCTGAATAACTCCCGCCAGTTGACGGACCTGACGGTTCTTTGCTCTTCGTCAAACAGGGTTACCATGCCGGTACCCAGCCACCCGTGAACCGTGTGCAGTTCTCCGCCTGCGGGGCTTTGGTGGCAATACATGCGGTGAAAATGGCCCACAAAAATTGTGCGCCCGCCTTCCCTGAAGCGGTGCTCGGCAAAGGTTTCAATTTCCTGTTTGGGAAGGTCTTTGCGAAAATCTTGATTGGTCTCCTTTATCCGGACCTTTAAATATTCGACAAACCTGGGACCTAATGGAAGAAAACGCAGGATTTGTTTTGTTATGCCGTTTTTGGCCGCTTTTCTAAACGTAAGATAGTTGCGGTCCAGACTGTTGACCTGGTCGCCGTGGCAGAACACGGTGCCGTTCTCATTCTGCCGGAAGGCTTCATCGGTGCACCATGAAAAGAAATCCTTTTTTTCATCGGCAAGAAAATATTCGTGGTTGCCCTCGATAAAACCGATGCTCCGGTGCTGTTTCTGGTTTTTGCACCAGGCCAGAAAGCGGTGGTGAATTTCTCTTTCATAACGGGGCAAGGCAATCCACAGATCAAAAATATCCCCTAAAAATATCAAATCATGATCGCAGGATTCAAATGCGGTTAACATTTCAAAAAACTGCGCGTGGTTGCCGATGGCCTCATTTACGTGGGCGTCGGAAATAATGATCATCACAAGTTAAGCATTCCATGTTAAGTTCATTTTAGCTTTAAAATTACTACCAGGTATCTTGCCACAAAGGCACCAAGGCAATCGGGGGTAAGCAGTCATCAGTGAGTAGTGATCAGTAAGGGAAACTGATTACTGATCACCGATCACTCACATTTGTGTGGCAAATATTAATGGCTATTGGTTTGGCCGGGTTAGGTGTTATCCGTCATACTGTAACCTCGGTTCCAATACCCTTATCGGTAAAAAGCTCCAGCAGTAAGGCATGG
>JABMQM010000288.1 GCA_013203195.1 Desulfobacteraceae bacterium
AATTAATCTCTCAGGTCGCCGGCCTGGACGAAATCAAGCAATGGATCATGAGTTTAGGCCCTGAAGCTTATGTTGAGGAACCTAAAAAGCTTAGAGATATGGTTCAAGCAGAGTTGAAGAAGGCCCTAATTCAATATGAAGGGATAAGGCCTGCGTATCAGGAGCCTGAAGTGTTGGAAAGCCGGTTGGATTACGCAGGATGATCCAATAATTTTTCTGATTTATTGTACAAACCATACAAAGAGGCACTGTATGATTTGTGCAAAGTCTAATAAAACATATATTGAGCCTTTGGATCAAAGATGGTTTGATTTGCTGAACTCAAAAACTTATTATTAGGAGTAGCAATGTGGTTAACTAAAGGAGATTTTGTAAAAAATCCTAAAGCTCCTCAATGGGGAGTCGGGGAAGTTCTGAATAGTGGCGGAGAATACGTGTATGTCATTTTTGAAGGAGCAGAAAAACAAAAAACATTTGAACGCACAGACGATTTCCTACAAAAGGTAAACAGACCGAAGGGATTAAGTCGGATAAGGGAAAGGCAGAAAAAGGTTATACATAGAGGCAAATCATTTGAAGATCGCATAAAGAGGGATGAACAAAACGCCCGACGTGCTAAAGACATGGCCGATGTGGAGCTCAGAAGATTCTCAAGAAGAATCGAGAAACCTGACATCACAAGAGGGCCATCTGCAAGTTTCTTGGAGTCTCTTCACGATGGCGATAGGAAACATGCAAGTTTGCAAACTGTTTCCAAAGATCCATTTCACGTCATGTTAGAAGTAACGGCAGAAACGTCAGAACGAAATAAAAAAACAGTTATGGATCAGCTGTGGTACGCAAGTGAACATTCTATTTGCAACCTGCCATTGTGGGAGGGGGATCAGAAGATTAATATACTGGCTTGGACACATCCAGGAGTTCAGTTGGCCTTGGTTGGAGAGTTAGGAGACCCCCAAGACATTCGAGGCAATAGGTATACTTTGGTCGAGGTTACCACCCACTCCCGAGCTAAATTCTCACAAGTGCTTCCCTCTATTTCCGGCATCTACGAACCTGGTGGAAGTGTTAGGCGTGAAATGCTTAAAATCCCTACTACAGGTCTTAAGGCTGTCAAACTTGATATGACCAGAGAGCAGGTAACGGCGTTCATCAGCAAGATGAATGGGATGATGCTCGTGACCGGTGCTCCGGGAAGCGGAAAAACCACGGTCGGGATGCAGCGAATTCGTTTTCTGTATGACCAGCAGGAAGTGCGGAAAGAAGATTTAAAGAATGTCACATATTCACCAGATCTAACTCGAATTTTTTTAGCGAACCAAAATCTCATTGATTACTCTAAGAATATGCTCGAAAAAGGTTTGCATATCCCTTCAAAAATTGTTGAGCTTGTAAATAAATTTGTAAAGGAATATTTGGGGGAAGTATGGGCTTATAAGCATCATGCGAAGCTTCGGCGAAAAAAGTTATTCATTTACGATGAAAGGGGAAGGCAGGCCTTTTTCGGTCTGTGTGATACAGCTCAACTTAAGGATTGTTGGCTGTCGTTTGAATACCAGATATCAGAGCGGTTGGCACAAGCCGGGAAGGCTAATTGGCTGAATATCTCTAAAAAGGAATCCATAAAAGAAGCATCAGAATCTTTAGCGAATGCTTTTATTGGTTATTCACGAAAGACAACATCATCTGTTCCTGCCACTTCGAAGTTTAGAATGGACTCTGTCTATTCTTATGTCAGCAAAGAATATGAAGCTTTGAGGAAAACATATCGAGAGGAAGGTGGTCTTAAAGAGTTTGATTTTCAGTTTCAGCAATGGTTGTATTGGGTGTATGATCCTCTGGACGGAATAATATCTTATTTTCAGGATCAATTTTACGAGGGAGGAATCCGTATCAAGAACGGAATCGCCGCTAAAATGGCAGAAAGTGAGATTTTAAATAATATTCGGGACGATTGGGAAAAGCGTAATTATGGCGAAGAGGAAGAACCATGGCTTGCGTTTTTGCTGCGATTTGTCTTGCCGTCACAAACCAATCTCCAGGAGCGATTTCGAGAGATGCCTAACCCGCTGACTATAGCAGACCATGGAGGAGAAAGGTGGACCCACGTGATGATTGATGAAGCCCAGGACCTTTGTGTTGCAGAAGCAGCCCTTCTGAGTTCTTTTGTCCATCCAGACGGAGCGTTTACCGTTTCAGCAGATTTCCGCCAAATTGTTTCCCCAGTTTGGGGAATGGAGAATCCTGAAGCCTTTAAAGTAGGTAGTTCTTTAAGGGAAAAAGATGCAGATCAGAGTTACCCGTTTGCAAAAAATATGCGTCAAAGTAAACAAATTGGATTATTTCTCCAGTCCTTTTATCGTCGTATCTTTGGGGAACTCGCACCGTTTGACAATAATGACACCATCGAGGGACCTCGCCCTCTGCTTATACTCGGCAGGGCAAGTGAGTTTCCTGAAAGGATCAGGCAGCGTATGGCGGTGATGAAACGTATTCCTGCTATTAACTCAGTTGCGCTCTTGCAAATTAATGAAGATGAAAAAGCAATGGAACAAATACGTTCTGCTTTAGAAAAGCAAGGCTTAGAATTAGCACCGATATGGGCCTCGTCCGATGCATCAAATAGACTGATAACAACGAGCGTTGAGAGAATAAAAGGGTTGGAGTATGATGCCTGTTTTGTGGTTGGGATGGATGATATTGAAAATTCGACACTTAACTATTCCAAAAATAGAGCTTATGTCGCATTGTCGCGTCCGGCATTGCAATTGACCATTCTTTGTGAAGAAATTCCAATGTCATTGCAAAAAATTGAGAAAGACCTCATCAATATTGTAAGAGTTTGATTAACCCCTATATTTATTGGAGATTACCTGATGCCTGAGCCATTATTTCCAGAAGTTGAGCAATACATTGCCGATACCGATATGCTTAATAAACTAAAGGGCAATCAAGCACAGTTGTATCGCATTCTAGGGCAAGGGAAAACTAAATCAAAAGAGCTGGATATGCCGCCAGCAGAAATTGAACGAAAAATGGAACTCGTTGCCTTTAAGCCGTTAAAAAACAAGGATGCCCCCTTAAATGTTCGCAAGGAAATTGACGCAGTCAAGCAGTCTTTGGATAGTGAACTGGCAACTCTTAAAAAGCGCGATGTGCAAAAGAGATTGGCCAATCAGACACTCAGGAGTCTAACGGAGGTGAAAAGCGGCAATAAAGACAACTGTTTTTTTGCTGGCCGATTGATCCTTGTTGTTGATAAGGCTGGGGGAAATTGGTCATGGTGCCTGACACCCCATTATCCAATCATTGCCAAAATTCCGCCAGACCCGGAATATATAGCAAAAAGCTATTATGAGGCAGAAAAACTACTTGGTAAGATTATTATGCCGGCCGAAATATTTGATGTTAGGCTCAATCTAGCCTGGATGCTGGCTCGACGTTTCTCATTAGGAGAGAATGTACTTATTATTGACGTCGCTCGAATGTATAAGGTAGCTGGGCAGCCGGAAAAGTTCTGGAATACACCTAAAAAAGGTAATTTTGTTGATTTGCCGGATGCCGCCTTTATTGCCAATTTAATCAATTGGCGCCGGCAAAGTGGTTTTGAAAAAACAGACTTTAAGTTAGCTCAAGCTACTGTTCATCAAGCGCTTGGCCCAAAAGCCAAAGTATTCTATATGCCTTCAAATAGCGAAGGGACCCAAACAAGACCTGTCGTTTACATCACAAAACGCAGTTAATTTTTTTATCATAGGCTATGAAGCCGATAGGGAGGCCTTTAATGGCAGTTGAAATATCTAAATCATACGCAAAAAAAATTCGTAGCAAACTCATGAATATTGCCGTGGCTCCGGGACAATACGCTCATTTTATTAATGCTGGCACAGATGATATTTTATCCGTTCTTGAACGAGAATACTTTAAAGATGAACTCGTTGAAGGGATATCCTGCTTTAAATATCTCGAAGGCGACTACGGCAGCGGCAAAACTCAGTTCATTCATAGCCTGGCAGAGCGCGCGCGCACTAATGACATTGTTTCATCCATTGTCGATATCGGCCAAGAGTGTCCTTTTAACTCTCAACTATCTATTTTTAAAGCAATCATGGCGTCTTTTGTTGCACCTTCTGTTGGCGACTCTGATGCTTCAGAGGACAAGGGGATTGAGATACTGCTTAGGACATGGATAATAAACAAGTTGCGCAAATTGGGCTGGAGTAGCGGCCAGGATATCCCAGACATGGCCCGGCGGCAAGTAGAACAGACTTTTACTAAGGCTTGGCTGGGTGCGCCTGATACTCAAATGGCCTATGCTCTGATGGCACTTGGCAAAAGAATTATAGACATGGAAAGCGGCGCGCAAGTTTCACTACTCGATCAAGAACTCATTGCCTGGGTCCGTGGTGATAAGATCACATCGAAAAACCTTAGAGAAAACTACAGCTTACACCAACCGGCCCGTGATGAGACAGCATTTAAGAGGCTGAAAACAGTGATTGAATTCCTGCGAACCTGGCTCGGATTTAAAGGATTCTTTATTGCTTTTGATGAAGGGACAAGAACAAATACATTCAGGCGTGGCAGTGTCAAACAAAAACAGGCAATCGAAAATATGTTGACCATGATTAACGATGCTGGAGGAGAGTTCGGCGGAGTGATGTTCCTGTATGCAGCAACACCTGATTTTCGTAGCGACGTGATTCAGAAGTATCCTGCTCTTTTTGACCGTATTGGTTCGGTTGCATTTGTGCCGGGACGACCTATCACGCCGCTCATTACCCTTGAAACTATTAATACCGAAAAAGTAATCAGAGAAATCGGAGAAAAACTCTTAGTCGTTTTTGCAAAAGCAGAAGGCATCGACTGGGATCAAGAGGTTCAGTCTCAAAATATTGAGACATTGATCCAGGGAATTAAAAATATTGAGTATTTAGAGGAGGATGCTGTTTCTCCGCGTCATTTTGTCTATCCGTATTGTAGGTTGTTGGAGCAACAGAAATTTGAGGAAAAGAAATTGTCTGTGGAGGATGCAGAAATATTTGTTCAAACCCATGCTATTCCTGCTTCGGAGGATGATGAATGATCATTCCGGTTGGCACTCTTGTCGAACATCTTGATTTCGGCCCTGGCGAGGTTCGAGAAGTACTGGGAACAAACGCTATAGTCAATTTTTTTGGAGAGGACATTGATTGCAAGGTCAATGAGTTGACGGTTAAACAAACCTTTTCTCCTGACGTCCCTTCTTCGATTGAGCCACGCGGCAAGAATAAAGTTGCATTTCGGCGTGGCTTTGAGGCCATAAATCTTGGAGTTGTCCCTCCTGATTCTTCCTCCTTGATCCAAATGAGCATTGGGGGTGATCAAGTGGTCAGCGAGGCAAGAGCCAGCCTGGAAAATGCCGATAATTTCGGCCTCTGTAAGGTTGTCTTCGGCAATTATGGAACTGGCAAATCCCATTACCTACAACTTGTTAATGCCATTGCACAGCAATCAGGCTGGGTGGTTTCTTATCTTGAATTTGACCCTAAGGCCGTTGACCCGGCTAAACCGCATTTGGTTTATCGGGAGGTTATGGCAAAGCTCAAGTTTCCAGAACGCGAAGATGGCACGGTCTCATCTGGTTTCCGCGGTCTTATCAAAGAGATTCGCAAGAACTGGCAGACTGTTCGCGACCTGCCATACCTCAAGAAGAATCCCTGGTTTCGCTATGCCCTGGAAACCTTGCAATTCTACCCCCACAATGATGACCCTGACTATGTGAGTGGTTGTGACTGGCTTGCTGGACAACCGGTCCTTCTCACTGGCTCTGGAAGCATAAGAACTCTGGCACGTGGCACCAACATTAACCCCAGGTTAATTCCCAACATGCCTAAGGTGAGAGAGTCGGGCGAAATCTACGTATTTCATCTCGCTGTGGTCAACGAGATATGCAAAGCATTGGGTTATAAAGGTCTCCTCATTATATTGGATGAAGCTGAACATGTTAGGGGTTACAGCGTCCTCCGAAAAAAGCGAGCTCATAACCTTTTTGATCTTCTGGCCCGTTCTGCTCATCTTCCGTTAGGGGAAGACTCTCCGGTTCTCAATGATCATGGTTATGAATTTCCGAAATTCTGGAACTACGGGCCTCATTTTAGCTTGTTTGTTGGACTTACAGAAGGAAATATCTTTGAAGATGGGAGTCTTTCTCTCAGGGATGCTTGTGTCTTCCTGCATACTGAAGAGGATCAAATAACCCTGGAGCCACCCACTCGAGATAAGTATGAGAAGTGGTGTCTAAACTTGTTAACTGATTTTCATAAGCATTATCCGGAAAAAACAAAATTAATTTCTTCCAAGAAAGCCAGGGTGACAATTGCCGGAGTATTAGGTGATGAATTTGAAATGAACCGAGATAATGATATGGTGATCCGTATTTGGGTTAAATTAGCATGTCTGGTTCCTTCGGTAGTTCTTGCTTGCGAGGCTGAGTCTGTTGATGACATTATTTCGATTATCCAAAAGGCTGTAAGAGAATTGTCAGGAGGATCATTGCCCTGGGAATAGGTTTATAGTGACACAAAAAAGTTTTGCTCAGATAATGCCGGACGCCTGGCCGATTTTTTTCAAACGGCGCAGACCCCACCTGATACAGGAACAAGCCATGCCACTCCTAATCAGGGGCGAATCAGCATTGCTGTGCGGTCCTACTGCTTCCGGCAAAACAGAAGCCGCAGTTGCTCCTCTTTTTCAGCGTCATATTTCTTTTCATCGAAAACAACTCTCTGTCATTCACATCGCACCCACCAAGGCACTTGTTAATGACCTCTATTACAGACTTGATTCCTACCTGAGCGCCCGACTGCCCGGCGCGGTTCGGAGGTACACCGGCGACCACCACGAATGCACTGATCCTGA
Organism: Desulfobacteraceae bacterium; assembly: GCA_013203195.1. Lineage (GTDB taxonomy): Bacteria > Desulfobacterota > Desulfobacteria > Desulfobacterales > UBA11574 > Desulfatibia_A. Next base: position 6,901 of record JABMQM010000288.1, read on the forward strand.
AAACGTTTTTTTAGTCCTGGCAACCCCTGAGGCCTTGGACTCTCTGCAACTTGTCAGACCGGAAAGCCTTGCCGGCGTGCGTGCCATTATTGTTGATGAAATTCATCTGCTCCACGGCAATGCCCGTGGCCAGCAGTTGCGTCACGTCATCAAGAGGATTGAAAAAAACAGCGTCAAACCAAAAAACCCAAAGGATATTTTTCAAAAAATCGGCATGACCGCAACCCTTCAGGACATGGATAATGTCTGTGCAACATGGCTTGGCAAAAAGGCCAAAGCTTTCAGGGCAGGTGATGCCCGTGAAATCGATATCACCTATCTCCCGGTACCCATTTCCGAATCTTCAGAGAAACCAGTCAAGTCTGCAGGGGTGATATCTGATTGGCTCGAAGAATCTGGAACACCCAAAGCATTAATTTTTGGTAACACCAGAAACAACACCCAGATCCTTGCGGCAAACCTCCATAAAATATTAACAGGCTCACGCTGGCCGATCCATTGGCATACCGGAATCCTCACCGCAACTGAACGGGAACGGGTTGAAGATGCCATGAAAAATGAACGCTTCGGCATCTGCGTTGCTACCTCAACCCTTGAGGTGGGCATCGACATTGGCGATATTGACGCCATAGTTCTTGCCGACCCACCCTTTTCTATCAGTGCATTTCTCCAGCGTATTGGCCGTGGAAATCGCACAACAGATATCTGCAGAGTCGTAGCCCTCTATTCGACAGAGCAGGAACGGTCTTTGTTCCAGGCCTTACATCATTGTGCAAGTACAGGTGTGCTTGATGATATTCACGACTATGATCGCTCCTCTGTACGCTTCCAGCAGATACTGAGCTTTGCATGGCGTGGCATGAGTAGAGACAAAAAGCCTCTCACCGCGAAAAATCTGGCCAAGCGCACATGCGATGACGAACACGGCCCGGTCGTTGACGATATGTTGTCTACGGGCTCTTTAGAAGATATTCGTGGGGCTTTGGTCCTTTCCGAGGATCTAATGGATCAGGGGGAGAGACGACAAATCCATACGACTATTACAGGGTCAGCAACCTTGAACATGATTGATAGCGCTACTGGTGAAACTCTGGTGTCTGCTTCGGGCCAAGGAGTTACCGAAGGAGCTCTATATGTCGGCGGAAAATTAAAGCAGGTTGTGGGAAATGTGGACGGCAGCGTTTCGCTCGAGGCTGCCAGAGGGAAAAACTTGCCTCTAAGCAGGCTTCCTGCCACCAGAGGAAGAAGAGGGCTCGGAAGGCGTATTGTGTGGGCACTGGGTGAAATTGCGGGACATGATCCCCGTTTGTGGGAACTTGATGGTGACCGGCTGACAACCTGGGGAGGTGCTGAGTACAATCAGCTCCTGGCCGCGATTCTTACGCTGGCTGTGATTACCGATCAAGCCAGCGGGGATGAATACGGCATCAGTGGCATACCAGACGGTGAGGAAATTACCCCTGCCAGGGTGCTTGAATGGGCAACACCTATCATCCACTCACATAACCTGCCAACCAAAGTCGCTGCGAAATTCTGTGACCGTAGCAGATATTTCTCACGCCTTAGCTCTGAAATGCAAGAGGAAGAAGCGCAAAAATCAGTCCCTTTTCCTGGTTTTATTAATTGGCTGCAAGAATCGTCCTAACTGCTTGCTAAATCGTATTCATGAGCAAGGTTTTCAAAGCGAGTATATGAAGAAAGATATGCGAGCCTTGCAGTGTGAAAAAGGTTAATTGACTTAAGGATGCCCCTTTCAGATGGGAGGGACATTTTTTTGCATAAATGTTTGCATATTTACAATGTTTAGGGGATCCGTCAATTTATCGTATTAATGTTTGTGGTTTAAATGAGAATTTAAGATAATGATTTCATTTACATATGACAAATTTTGTGTTATCTGAAAACATCTCATAAAATACAGAATTGGGAGTTTTCCCAAAATAGTAGCCCAAAATAACTTGTATTCTTTTTAATTCGGCTGATTTTCACCCAGAAACACTTGAATTTAATCCTATCAACACCTTAACCTTTTAATTTTTTTTGCATTTTTTATTCACTTTGTCCTTATCTGACAATGACACATGATAAACTCCTTATGTTCTTGAAAAAATAGAAATGATGACGAAATCTGACATTCCCGTCGAAAACCTTATTCGATTCGGTTTTAGCTTTGAAAAGGGCTCTATACATACAATGCGTACCATGATGCTGAAAGAGCTGATGGGCGTTTTTAATTTTGTTCAGGACGCGGGTGCTGCATCCTCTGCTTATTATGATGCTGTTTTTAATGAAAATTGCACTGGAAAAAAGACAGTTGCCTCACGTAAGTATACTGCGCAATATCTCCAGAAGCTTTATATCCTCGATCCATCCTGCTGCATTTTTAGAGCACTGCGATTCTTTTGGAAGAGAGATATTGATGGAAGAAAGCTTACGGCTTTTCTGTGCGCAGTTGCAAGAGATAGTATCCTGAGACAGACAATTGATTATATTCTTGACCTTTCGGTTAATACTGTCGCCTCGAAGAATGAGCTGCACGCCCATATAGACCGGGTTTTCCAAGATCGATTTGGCCCGGTAATGACCGCATCTCTGGGGAGGAATCTACTTTCAAGTTGGACACAGGCTGGTTATCTGGAAGGCCGTAGTAAAAAAAATCGCAAAACTCCTGAAGTAACACCGGGTTCAGTCGCCTTCTCGCTATTTCTCGGTTACCTCTCAGGCGAAAGGGGAGAGATGCTGTTTTCATCCAGATATTCTAATATCCTCGATTGTTCAATTGATCTATCCATAAACATGGCAGAAAAAGCCTCCAGTCGTGGATGGCTTGTTTTCAAGCGAGTTGGCAATGTGATGGAAGTTGCATTCCCAAACCTGTTGACCTCTGAAGAAATGGAGTGGGTCCGTGAGCAAAGTTAAACGCCTGGTCTCATCATATGTAAAGTATATAGCTATCCCCTGGCGGACGGATGCCGCCGCAGCGCAGCGGGTGATTTTTTGTGTGTACAATGAATCTGACGAACTCCGTCTTCGATCAAAAATCGATGAATTCGAAATTGCAACCAAGCAGAACGGCCATCATTGGGCGCTTTTTGACCTGACCGATTCGTTTGCCCATTGGCTGACCAGCCAGAAATACTCCCAGAGCTATTTCAAAAAGCCGAATCTGCTTGCCACGATATACCCAAAGTATCTTGAGCATATCATCGCGAGTTTCGACAGTTTTTTAGCGCAACACCAGATAGATGAAGCATATGTGGTTGCCCTCAAGGGTGTGGGCTCGCTTTTCGGCTTTTTAAAGGTGAAAGAGGTGGTCGAAAAGCTAGCCCCAATGGTTTCTGGGAGGTTGCTGGTGTTTTTTCCAGGGAGCCATGAAAACAACAATTATCGCTTGCTGGATGGTTATGACGGATGGAATTACCTGGCCGTACCCATTACGGCGGATAAAGATATTTAAACAGGGGAATACAGATGAAAAACAGAGACATCTATTTGAAAGACCCGTCCTTTCAAAAATTGGCCAATGAAGGTGTTGCCAATGTCAATGACGACACAACCCGCGAGGCCCTGGAGGTATTGCGCTACGAGCTTGAAACCTTCGTTTGCGACGGCCAGTATGAAAAAGGCATGGAGCACATCCTGGACACTTATCTGAAAAACATTGATCAGGCGCAGCAACCGGCCGTCTGGATCAGTGGCTTTTACGGTTCGGGAAAATCCCACTTGGTAAAAATGCTCCGGGCTCTCTGGGTTGATACGACATTTGAAGACGGCGCAACTGCCCGCGGTATCGCCTCCCTTCCCCAAAACATCAGCGACCTATTCAAAGAACTCAGCACCAGAAAAAAACGCTATGGCGGCCTGCATGCCGCTTCGGGCACACTGGGTTCAGGTGCCAGTGGTAGCGTCCGGTTGGCATTGCTGCGAATTATTTTCAAATCAATCGGTCTTCCCGAGCAATATCACGTCGCGCGTTTTGTGATGTGGCTAAAAAGGGAGGGTATCTATGAAGATGTTAAAAGCCAAGTTGAGCAAAGCGGGAACGACTGGCTGTATGAACTTGACAATTTTATAGTGGCTGAGGATCTTCATAAAGCCTTGGTCCAAGTGAAGCCGCAGCTATTCCCTTCCCCTGAGGTCTGCACCGAAACTCTTAATAATCTCTACATAAATGTCCTGGACATCAGTAACGACGAAATGTTGAAGGCCATTAAGCAAGCGATTATCAGGGATGGTAAATTTCCTTTGACGGTGATTGTCCTCGATGAGGTCCAGCAGTACATTGGCCTGGACAGCCAGCGTTCAATGGACGTACAGGAAGCGGTAGAGGCGTGCTGCAAAAACTTTGGCGGCAAGCTGCTGTTTATCGGCACCGGCCAAACGGCCGTTACCGGCACATCCAACCTGAAAAAGCTTGAGGGGCGTTTCACGATTCGGGTCGAATTGTCCGATGCGGACGTTGACGCCGTTATTCGCAAGGTGATCCTGGCCAAAAAAGCGGATGCCATTTCACCGCTTGAAAAAAATATGGAGGTCAATATCGGGGAAATATCCAGGCATCTATCCGGCACCACCATCGGCCATTACCAGGACGATGTCCGGTTCTTCGCCCAGGATTACCCGATTCTCCCCGTACGGCGCCGTTTTTGGGAAAACACCCTCAGGGTTCTGGACCCGACAGGCACCGACAGTCAACTCCGCAACCAGCTCAGTATGATCCATAAGGCCATCCAGACGAATTTGGATGCCGCGTTGGGTAATGTCATTGAAGGCGACTATATCTATTTTGATTCCGCCGACAAACTGCTTCAGACCCGAATCCTGCCCCGCAAAGTTCACGAAAAGACCATGAGTTGGATAAAGGGCTCTGAAAATCAGCAGTTGACGGCGCGTGCATGCGGTCTTGTTTTCCTGATCAATAAGCTGGCCGGCAGCAATGAAGAGATCGGCATCAAGGCGACCATCGATACCGTAGCCGATTTGATGGTCCAGGACCTCCCTGAAAGCAGCAGCACACTGCGGGGCAAGCTCCCCGGCCTCATGGACAAATGCCAACTTTTGATAAAAGTTGGCGATGAATATCGCATCCAGACAGAGGAAAGCGCCGCATGGAATGATGAATTTCTGAGTCAGCGTAGCCAATTGGCCAATGAGGCGCACCGCGTCGAAGCGGAGCGAGATGACAGGATACGTCACAAGTTCGGCAGCATGGTCAAAAAGCTTGCATTGGTGCAGGGCAATTCAAAAGTGACGCGTGACTCTCACCCGGTATTCAATTCACAGCTGCCCTCGGATTCGGACAAAAAAATATGCGTGTGGGTACGCGATGGCTGGAGTATCGATGAAAATTCGGTCCGCGCAGATGCACTTCAAGCAGGGAACCAATCCCCGACTGTCTACGCCTTTATACCCAAGCGCTCTGCGGACGATCTGCGCTACTACCTCATTGATTACAAGGCTGCCAGTGCAACCCTGGACAAGCGCGGTGTGCCCAATACGCCGGAGGGCACGGAAGCGCGCGCAGCCATGGAAACCACCAAGCAGACGGCTCAAGGCAAAATCAATGAATTGCTGGATGAGGCGTTTTCCGGTGCCCGCGTATTCCAGGGGGGCGGCAACGAAATTCTTGCGAATGACTTGCAGGAAATGGTGCTGGAGGCGGCCGGCAACTCGCTGAAACGCCTGTATCCACAATTCCTCACCGCCGACCATACCGGCTGGTCAAAAGTGTATGAGAAGGCCCGCAAGGGAGCGCCAGACGCACTTAAGGGTGTGGGCGATGATGGCGAGCCCGGAAAGAATCCTGTCTGCAAAACCATTCTCGGTTTTATCGCCGGAGGCAAAAAAGGGGCGGATGTTCGCAGCCATTTTGAATCCTCACCCTTTGGCTGGTCCCGCGATGCAGTGGACGGAGGCCTTCAGGTACTTCTGGTCGCTGGTTTGATCCGGGCCCAGGATGACCATGGGAAAACGCTCGATCCCAAATCTTTGGAGCGCAAAACCATTGGCAAGGTGATGTTCAAGGTTGAATCCACCACCGTAACCACCGCCCAACGAATACAGGTCCGCAAATTGCTTCAGAAGGTCGGCCTGTCAGCCAAGCAAGGCGAGGAGTTGGCATATGTTCCGCAGTTCCTTCAAAATCTGATGGACCTTGCCGATCGCGCCGGTGGCGAAGCACCTAAACCCGAGAGACCGGATACCACAGGGCTTGAAGAAATCCGCCTGACCGCCGGGAACGAACAGCTAATTGCGCTTTACAACCGCCGTGAAGAACTGGTCCACGCCATTGATTCGTGGTCGGATCTTGCCGGACGCATCGATAAACGCTGGCCGACCTGGATCACACTGAAGCGCGTGATGGGCTATGCCGATGACATTCAGGATGCGGAGGTGATCCTCGCGCAAGTCAAAAACATCGAAAAGCAGCGCCAGTTATTGGAAGAGCCGGATCTGATATTGCCGTTGGTAGCCAATCTCACCCAACTATTGCGTGAGGAATTGAATCGCCTGGATAAGGAATATCAATTCAGACACAACGAGGGAATGGTGCAACTTAAAGCCGACACCAGTTGGCAGCAGCTTGATCCCGAACAGCGCAACAGCCTGCTTGCCGAACAGAAGCTGACCCTATCGGATGCGCCCGAGATAAACGTGGCCGGCACCGAAGAAATTGTTGCCACACTTGAGAGAATTACGCTTTCTGCGCTTACCGATCGTGTGGCGGCCATGCCGTCACGATTCGATGCGGTCTTGGTCGGCGCTACGGAACTTATGGAGCCGGAAGCTCAATTTGTGAAGCTCCCGAGCCGGACCATTAAGACGGAGCAGGATATTGATGACTGGCTGAATGACGCGAAAGCGGAAATTCAAAAAGCTCTTAAAAACGGGCCGGTCATCATCCATTAAGGAGTTGATTGAATGCAGCCTCTTGAAAAATCGCTTCGCCACAAGCTGGAAAAAGCGATCAAAGACGCGCGTGATATTGCTGAAGACTCAGCCTGGGCCGCATTGGAACAGCTGGGTGTAGGTGAAGCTGCCCCTTATCCGCATCTCACAGAAGCCGATCGAAAATTGCGCCGCAAGCTTCGGGCACATGGCCGCCAGCTTGGAAATGGGCGCAATGCCAGAGGCGAACAGGCGCTTGATAGACTCATCGAAGAGGTTGCCTACGAGCACTGGCACCGCATGCTGTTTGCCCGCTTTCTGGCCGAGAACAACCAGCTAATGTATCCAGACCCAGATGATCCAGTCGCTCTAACCCTTGAAGAGTG
>JABMQM010000029.1 GCA_013203195.1 Desulfobacteraceae bacterium
CAAACGCAGTGCTCCTCAAGCATAGCGGCTCCCTTCTTGGGCCCTGTCCTTTTTCCCCTCAAGGCCGTCAGGCCGCTCCTCAAACGCAGTGCTCATCAAGCGCAGCGCTCCATCTTCTACCAATCCTTTTCAACCTTCCGTTCCCGATAAACCGGGATCATGGCTTTGCCGGGCATGTCCTGGAGGCGGTTCAGCATGCGTTCCGCCTGCTTTGTCTTATCACGATTCGGCGCAGACTCGGCTAAGGAAGTTGCGGCGTTTGAATCTTTTTCTTTTTTTTCTTTTTCAGATGAACCTTTCTGCGGCCGAATGTCGTCTTGCGGAGGTGCATCCATGGATTGGCCATATTCTTTGGACGATTCGTCATTCTCTTTTGCTCCCGGTCTGGAATCGTCTGATTTTTCCTTTGTTTGGTCGCGATTTTCCGGTCTGTCCTGAAACGTTTTTCCGTGCTCTCCCGGTTTGTTTTTGTTGTTGGACGATTGCTGATTTTGCTGTTTTTCCTGCATTTTGATCTTTTTTTTAACAAAATCGAGATTCTGCGCGGCCTCCTGATCACCCGGATCGATTTTCAGAGCGGTTTCATAATCCGATATGGCATCTTCTAATTTGTTCATGCGGTAATTGGCGTTTCCCCGGTTATACAGAGCCTTATGCTTTATGGATTTATTTTCACTGTTCAGCACCTGACTGTAATTTTCCAAGGATGCATTAAAATCGCCCAGCTTATAATAGGCATTCCCAATGTTATAAAAAATCTCGGATCGATCAGGATCTTCGAGCTGGGCGTCGATAAAATATTTTAGTGCCGCCTCGTAATCCTGGCTTTGGTATGCCTCCAGGCCCTTCTGCATGCTCTGGTACACACCGGAAGCCAGCGCCTGAGAGTAACTGCATACCAGCGCGAGTAGTAAGATCGGTACCCGCACCGCTTTGGTGGTCGACGGCAGAAGCAGATCTGCTATCAGCATTACCAGCGCCAGGATCAGGAACCATTGATAGCGATCCTCCCATACCTGTTTGCGGCCGCTGGACAGAGTGGAGACATCCATCTTGCCCCGAATTTCACTATTGTAGATGGCATCAAGATCCATATCCCCGGCAACCGACCGTACATATGTGCCGCCGGTAAGCAGAGCCATTTTTTTAAGGATATCTTCATCCAGGCGGGTTATGACAATTTTGCCGGATTCATCCTTTTTAAAGCCGCCCTGCTCGTTCGGCACCGGGACGCCATCGTCCTTCCCCACACCGATAGTAAAGAGCTTTACTCCGGCAGCCTTGGCTTTTTCAGCTGCAGACATCGGATCGCCGGTGGTACTCTCACCGTCTGTTATTAAAATAACAGCCTTTGCAGAATTATCCTTGGGATTGAATCCTGAAAGCGCGGTTATAACGGCACCGGGAATATCGGTACCTCCCACGGGTAGAAACTCCGGCGACAGAACATTTAAAAAAAGATCAAATGCCTCATAGTCGATTGTCAGGGGACATTGCAAAAAAGCGGTTCCGGCAAAGGCCACCAGTCCTACCCGGTCGCCCTTGAGCATACCCAGCAGATCGAAAACCTCACGTTTGGCGCGGTCAAGACGGCTTGGTTTAATGTCGGTGGCCAGCATGCTTCGCGAACAGTCGAGAGCAATGATTATATCGATCCCTTTACGCTTGATTTCCTGCCATCGGTACCCGTACTGGGGCCCGGAGAGCGCAACGGCCATAAAAAAAAGTGCCGGCAGTATCAGGGCCGCCTTGATCCAACGTCGCCTGGTATACATCTGCGGGGGTGCAATGGCTGCAAGTCCTCGGGCTGATGCGAATCCGGTAAGGATCTTTGAGCGTTTTTTAATGCCCAATATAAACACCACCAGCAGCAGCGGTACGGTCCAGATTAAAAACAGCATTTCTATCCTGAAAAATTTCATGGTACTCTCAAAAACCTGGTGTTTGAAAGTATGACCCAGATAACCAGAAGTAAAAACGACGGGGCCAGCAGATAGATATACAGCTCCCGGTATTCGGCAAAGGTCTTGACCTTTACTTTGGTTTTTTCCAATGCATCGATGGTATCGTAAATTTTGCCAAGACTTTTACTGTCTTGGGCCCGAAAATAGAGACCATTAGTCTCTTTAGAAATAAACTTCAAAGTATCTTCATCAAAATCAACATGTTGGTAAATGTAGCGCTCACCCAACAACGGGTGCTCGATCAAAAAAGGGGCCTTTCCCTTGCTGCCCACACCCACGGTATATATTTTTACCCCTTTTTGGACGGCAATTTCAGTGGCCGTCTGCGGAGAAAACTCACCGGTATTGCTTTGACCGTCGGTCAGAAGAATGATGATATTGGACTTGCTCTTGATATCTTCCAGTCGTTTTAATGATATACCGATGGCATCGCCGATGGCGGTGTTTTTGCCGGCCGCGCCGATCTTGAGACGCTCAAGAACCTCTGCAATGGTGTTATAATCCCTGGTCAGCGGCAACTGGGTATAGGCATGGGTTCCAAATACCACCAGGCCGATTCTGTCTCCACTGCGTTTGGAGATAAACTCATTAATAACCGTTTTCACCGCCTCCAGGCGATTGACGATTTTACCGCCCTGCTTAAAATCGAGAGCGGCCATGCTCTCTGAAATATCCACGGCCAGAACTAAATTAACGCCTTCGGTCAGAATACTTACTTGCCGGGTGCCCATTTGGGGCCTGGCCATGGCTGCAATCGCCAGGCACAGTGCCGTATATTTCAACACCGGCATGATCCAGTGAAGCTTTAAAAATGCCGACCGTCGGATGCTGTGAACCGCGGACAACGCCGGCAGGCCCATCACCGGATGCAACTGGCGACGCTTTTTAAACAATATCGCTGCCGGAACGACTGCCAGCAACAGAAGAAAATACCAAGATGCGAATCTAAACATAAAATTGCTCCGCAATTTTATATAGCGCGGCTGCGCCGCTTTGAAAAAAAAGTATTTTTATCATTATCCCTCAAGGCCGCCAGGCCGCTCCTCAACCGAAGTGCTCATCAAGCGCAGCGCTCCTTCTTTTGGAACCTGACTTTTCTCCCCTCAAGGAC
>JABMQM010000289.1 GCA_013203195.1 Desulfobacteraceae bacterium
AAGTTTACACCAATGCCGACATCCCCGAGGAACTCGTCAGCGGTTAGTTGCAGGCTTTGATAGTTTTAGAATATCAAATAAATTCAAGGAATTGATAGTTGCGTCTTGTCGCAAGTCCAAAAGGGCCATTTATGGATGGACACTAATTAGCCGTCAATCACCGCCCGAATAATTTCAGCGATCTCATGTTTTAAAATCGGTTTTGAAATGAACGCCCGGATGCCCATGGCCATAGCTTTTTTTTCATCTATCCTTGCGCTGAATCCGGTACAGAGAATAACCGGCACATCAGGTCTTATCTGCATCAACTCTTTAGCTAAATTCTCACCCGTCATATGCGGCATGGTCAGGTCGGTAATCACAAGATCAAACCTGTCTGCTTGAGCTTTGAACAACTCCAGGGCTTCGATACTACTGGTTGTCGCGACAACGTCATATCCAAGGGATTCAAGCATTCTTTTCCCCATGTCTGTCAGGGGCTCTTCATCGTCGATGAAAAGGATGCGTTCTGTTCCTTTGAGAATAGTTTTTTCCACCTCTGTCTCCAACTCAAACCATTCTTCAATTACAGGCAGAAAAACGCTAAAGACAGATCCTGTTCCCGGTTCGCTGGCAACGGTCATTGCGCCGCCATGGCTTGTTACAATGCCATGCACAACGGATAGGCCCATGCCGGTGCCTTCCACTTTGCCTCTTGTAGTAAAAAAAGGATCGAATATACGGTCTTGAATTTCAGCAGGAATACCATGTCCTGTATCCCCTACGTTCAAATTAATATATGCGCCGGGAACGATCCCTGGATGTTGGGCCGCAAATTCTGAGTCAAGTTTAACCTCTTTAAGGTTGATATCCAGGATGCCGCCTTTTGCATGCATTGCCTGTCCGGCATTAGCACACAGATTCATCACTATCTGATGGATCTGGGTAGGGTCGGCCATTACGGCCGAGTTGGATTGAAGATTCAGGCGAACCTCAATGGTTGTCGGCAAGGAAGCCCTTAGAAGTTTTAGTGCTTCTGTAACAATGGCCTTTACCTTGACCGGCTTAGGCTCAATCTCGCTCTGGCGGCTAAACGTGAGAATTTGTTTAACGAGATCTTTGGCCCTGTCGCCTCCTTTAAGTACTTTCTGCAAAGTTATTTGCAGTTCGGAACCTTTGGGGGCGTCATGCATTGCAATTTCAGTATATCCAATAATAGCTGAAAGGATATTGTTAAAATCATGGGCGATACCTCCGGCCAAGGTTCCGATGGCCTCCATTTTTTGGGTCTGTCTGAGTTGAGATTCAAGTCGCTTTTGCTCTTTTTCAGCATTCTTGAATGGGGTTGTATCTGTTGCCACTTGCAATTTCACGAGGCGACCGTCTGTCCACCTGATCGCCCGGTCATAATTTAAATACCATTTATCTGTGACAGGGTTTTTGTCTTCCCAAACAACAACTCCTGTTGGGTTGCCGTTCTGATCAATTAACTTTGTGTTTGTGCAATGATCACATGGTGCTGATTCTCCGCGAAAGGCCTCCCAACAAATTTTACCTTCCAAATTTGATCCAAAACCATCTTTCATATATTTATTCATAAAAAGAATTTCATAGGTTGCCATATCAGCAACGTAAATCGTTGCATCTATACTGTCTAAAACGGTGATTAATGTCATATGAGATTCTTTTAGCGCTTCCTCAGTCATCCTGCGTTCCTTCAATTCATGTTCTAATTGGATCGCATTATTCTGGGCTTGTTCGTAAAACATCGCATTTTTTAAACCAATCGAAACCTCGTTGGAGAAAGCCTCAAGAAACTCTGATTGTTCCCTAAAATTTCTCTCTGAAGCAGATGCAATCCCCAGAACACCAATGATTTCATCCCCGCTAAGCAACGGCATCGCAGCGAACGACCGCAAGCCGGCTTCTTTGCATTCATCCCAGGTACAACGGGGATCATTGTGAATGTCAACAGAGTAAATCGGTTTACCCTCGCCGGCTGCCAATCCGCACAAACATTCACCTAACCGATGGACGGGTGTGTCGTTATGAGCATATTGTGTCCCTTCTGTTTCAAGGCCTTTTAACACCAAGGTGTCATCCTTGCGCAGAAAGACCATTGCCAGATCAGGAGCCACAATGGCGGTTATCTGTTCAAGGGCGGATTGCACAACCAGCCCCAAGCTAAGGTTGGCGCTTACCTTGCGGCCCAATTTGTTCAGGGCCGCCAATTCCTGAACTCGTTTCTGCAAGGCCTCTTCAGCCTGTTTACGACTGGTAATATCCAGTGCCGTAAAAGTTACCCCCATGGATAAATCGCCGGGATCGATAGGGGTCGAGCTCAAAAGTACATCAATCACTTCACCATTTTTTTTCTGCCAACGTGTTTCAACGGTCCCGGTCCCTTTTTTTTGGATTTGCGCGTATTTCTCACGGCCGACATATTCATAGTCTTCATCGGAGAGATATACTATTCTCGCACTTTGTTCTAATAACTCTTCGCGAGAATAACCGAGCATTTCACATAGCCGTTCATTCGCTTGTTTGATAACCCGATCGTACACCATGCCAATGCCTGTCGGCGCAGCCAGAAAAATGCTTCTTAACGTGGCCTCGCTTTCCTTTAGCGCCTTTTCGGCCTGCTTATAACCGGTGATATCGCGACCCTCCGGAATTGGAAGATAGACATTGCCTTCTTCGTCCTGCTTGCGTTCGATGGCTGCTTTCTCTAAGGCTTTGATTTTCTGTTGCAATTCTTCATAGGTTGGCTTTGCGGTCATGATTAATCCCTCCAGCTGAGGAACATACACAGAATAGATTTAAAAAATAGCATGGTAAAACCAGAACTGCAATTAGTTTGAGTTGGGCAAGGGGTAGTGGGGTTACTCATCAAGGTGCAGAATCTCTGTACCGTCAGGTATTTTAAAGGTAAACAGGGCGTCGTCGAGGTTCTGATGGAACTGAATATTGTTCAGTTCAATGCGGGTTTTGTCATCGTAGGAGTTATAAGTGACGATACGAACAATATCAAATGTTTTTGTTGAAATTAACAGATGTATCAAAGACAAGTCGAATGTTTGTTCAATTGGCAACAGTTTCAGCAAATAGCTGTCGTTTTGGAGCGCATTTGAGAGAGTTATATAAAACTTGTTGCGTAATAACCTGATATCTGAAAGAAACCCGGCCCCCTTGCCGTTTCTGAAAAAATCAGGGGCTTTTCCGATCATAACCTGCTGATCTTCGGGCCGGTAGATCCACAAGGTGCTGCCGTCCGTGATAATAGTTTGCGGTTCCGGTTTTTGGTACTCCCACCTCATCATGCCGGGACGTTTAACGAAAATTCGGCCCGAGGCCGTATCCGTGATATCCATTGCTGTTATAGTTGAAACCTGAAAAAAGCGGGCTTCAAAGCCTGTAGCGGCATAGCGTTTTTCAACACGGTCTATGACTTCATACAGCGACAGCTTGGGCGAGGCCTTGTTTGCATTTAGTGTCCGGGGAGCATCCTGGCATAAGGCCGTCTGGGCCCAAAAAAATACAAGGCTAAATAACAAGAACAGAATTCGCTTGGGTTTCATCAGTAATCTCCACATAGTTGAATTCGCGACTTTTTACGAGATCATCATTATTGTAATTTCGTTTTAATCCAAATAGTTCATGAACAACGGGCCAACCCTAATTAGGGCATGACCCCGTACTGCTTGAGCTTTTTATGCAGCGTTTTCCTGGTGATGCCGAGGCGGCGCGCGGCTTCGCTTTTATTACCGTCCACAGCTTCCAGGGTGCGTAAAATGGTGGCTTTTTCAACCTCATCAAGAGGCATGTCGATTTCAATAGGGTTCAAAGCCAGCAGGGTCTCCTCCGGCTGCCGCGCACCATCTTGCATGAGCGTAAGGTCCTGCTCGTCAAGATATTCGGAGCGCGTCAGCACTACACCCCTTTCAACAGCATTCATCAGTTCGCGTACATTGCCGGGCCAGTGATACCTAATCAACTGATCCATGGTTTGGGGTGTAAAGCCCTTGACCTCTTTGCGATTTTTTTCGGTAAATACTTCCAAAAAATGTAGGGCCAGCAACGGGATGTCATCCCTTCTCTCCCTTAACGGCGGGAGCTTCAGGTTGACGACGTTCAGGCGGTAGTAAAGATCTTCCCGGAACAACCCTTTCAAGATCAGATCCAAAAGCTTTTGGTTGGTGGCCACGATTAGTCTTACGTCTACCTTGATCACCTGCTCCCCGCCCACACGGGTGATCTCTCTTTCCTGCAGTACCCGCAACAGTTTTACCTGCATGGTCAGCGGCATTTCACTGACTTCGTCCAGAAACAGGCTGCCCCCGTTGGCTTGAAAAAAGCGTCCTTCTTTGAGGCGGTCAGCACCTGTAAAAGATCCTTTTTCATGCCCGAAAAGTTCCGATTCCAGGAGCGTTTCTGTAATGGCCGCGCAGTTGATTTTGATAAAAGGACCGTCTTTTCTGGGGCTGTTAAAATGGATTGCCCCGGCAATCAATTCCTTGCCCGTGCCTGATTCACCGGTAATCATCACGGTTGCCTCGGAAGGGGCTACATGGGCTACCGTTTCCAGAAGGTTAACCATGGCCGGACTGCGTCCAATAATGTTGCGGATGTCAAAATGCCGGCCCAGGCTTTCTTTCAGGATGCGGTTTTCTTCTTTTAGCTGGGTGTGCTCCATGGCTCTTTCCAGTGTGAGACGCAGTTTGTCGAAATCAAGAGGTTTGGTCAAATAATCGTAGGCGCCTTTTTTTAGAGTTTCGATAGCGGTTTCAACAGATGAATAAGCGGTCATAATGGTTACCGGTATAGAGGGGTTAAAAGCTTTAATCTGTTCCAGAGCCTCGATACCGGAAACCTTTAACATGCGCACATCCATCAAAACCAGGTCAAAGGGGCGCTGCTGCACTTGTTCGATAGCAGTAGAGCCGTCATCGGCCTCGACAATGTCATAGCCCCATCCTCCAACGAGGGTCCGTAACATGGTGCGATGGGCGCTGTCGTCATCAACGATCAGTATAGTATTTTTTGTTTTCATCGCTTTGAGTATCCCTTATACTTCTGCGAAACTTTTAAGTCATAGTTTTTAAAGTATTCCACTCGAACCC
>JABMQM010000290.1 GCA_013203195.1 Desulfobacteraceae bacterium
ATAACGGGCCAACCCCGCATGCTGCGGGACAGGCTGGGCACAACCTTTTTTGGCTTTAGTTCACTTTAGCTCACTTCAAACCCTGGCCCAGATGACCAGGTTTTTCAGGACTAATTAGTGTCGATCTATAAATAAATTTGAGCACTAAATAAAAGGGAGGATACTATGGCAGAAATTTTCGATTCGGTTGACAAAGCAACCCAACAGCCAAAACAGGAGCCAGAAATTAAAAATATGGCCGAGCTGGTAGATTATCAGGACGGCTCGGTTGTAAGCAAACAAATTATAAAAAGAGGGGCTGGAACAGTCACGATATTTGCCTTTGATGAAGGGGAAGGCTTAAGCGAACACACCGCCCCGTTCGATGCACTGGTTCAAGTTCTTGATGGTGAAGTGAGAATTAAGATTTCCGGAAAGCCCTATGATGTGAAAGCCGGTGAAATGATTATCTTGCCGGTTGATGAACCGCATTCCTTAAAAGCATTAACGAGATTTAAAATGCTTTTAACAATGATTAGATCAAAAAAATAAAATCGTGGAGCAAGGGAGTTTTATTCATAAACTGCTCCATGGATGATCATAGATTAGCTTTACCAAAAAAACTTTCTGGCAGGCCACCTATATAGTCTAGGGATTTCTTATTACTGAGTCCCGAATACTTTCGGGACGTTGTATAAAATCGTGGAGCGATTTTATTTATGGTAAAATACAGCGGCATTAATCACCTGGCGATGGTCACCAAAGACATGGATGCCACCATTCGTTTCTGGCGGGATTTGCTTGGCATGCGTTTGGTGGCCGGTCTTGGACGCCCCGGGTACCGGCACTATTTTTTTGAAATATCAGATCACGACATGATCGCATTTTTCGAGTGGCCGGATGTGGAGAAGATCCCTGAAAAAGATCACGGTGTGCCGGTTAAGGGGCCCTTTGCTTTCGATCATGTTGCCATCGAGGTAGAAAGCGATGATGACCTGTGGGAACTGAAAGACGGATTTGAAGCAGCTGAGATCTGGGCCTCGGAGATTATCGACCATGGATTCATCCATTCGGTTTACGCTTTTGATCCCAACAACATCGCCATTGAGTTCAGTGCACCGGTTGAAGGGGTTGATATCCGAAAATATCCAAAGATGAAAGATAAAAAACCTCTTCCGGCTGCACTGGAAGGGGCTGATCCGCAGCCCGGACATTGGCCGGAAATAACAAAGCCAACGCCGAAAGATGAACGCAGGGTATATCCGGGAGAGGGGATGATTTTGTTAGATGATGAATAATGGAGATAAAACACAAAATAGGCAAAGCACGAGATATAATATTTTTTCGTGTTTTCGTCCTTTCGGACTTTCGTGATGATAAATCTTTTTCTTCTTCGTTTTATCCGTACTGGGAGACGGTGCCTTTAAAAAAACCTTGACATACAAAAAGCCTTGGTGTAGAAATAACCGGTTTTTTAATTGAAAAAGGGTGTTTAAATGGTACAAAGCTCATCAGGCAACTATTTTTTTTATTACTGGTATTATTTTACCACCGGTCCGCCTGGGGCACGCTGACACCAAAACCAACTTACAAAGCGAAATAGCCGTGGGCAGACTTAAAATCCACGGCTTTTTTAGTATAAAAAGGCTGTGGAGGAAAAACCCACAGCCTTTTTTGCATTAAAAGGAGGAGTGAATAATGACGATCATAGGCAAACGGATCCGAATGGAGCGCATCATAAACCGCAATACGCGCAGAACAGTAATCGTTCCAATGGATCACGGGATTTCAATGGGTCCCATTGACGGGCTGCAGGACATGAAACGTGCCATCCACAAGGTGGCGGAAGGGGGCGCAAACGCCATCGTGGAGCATAAAGGCCTTGTGGGTGAAGGCCACCGTGGCGGAGGCAAGGACATAGGGCTGATCATTCACTTGTCCGCTTCTACGAGTCTTTCGCCTTACCCCAATGTAAAAACTCTGGTCTGTTCAGTTGAAGAAGCGATCAAACTCGGCGCGGATGCTGTCTCTATCCATGTCAACCTTGGAAATGGTCAAGAAAAGGAGATGCTTAATGATTTTGGAAGGATAAGTTATGAAGCGCGCATGTGGGGCATGCCGCTGCTTGCTATGATTTATCCCAGGGGCGAAAAGATCAAAGACGAATATGACGTCAATGCGGTCAAGCATGCCGCCCGGGTTGGTGATGAAATG